>RFVJ01000101.1 GCA_009928125.1 Betaproteobacteria bacterium | reverse complement strand
GCGCTCTAGGCCTGTTTTATCGGCCACACGGGTCATGGAGCCGCCCTCGTTGGCCAAATGAAATTCGAAGTAGGCTTTTTCAAATGCATCGCGCGCATCACGCAATGGCAGATCGAGCTCAAAGGTTTGCGACACTTGCAAGGCATTGTCTTGGGGCGTGGCAAGATGCCCAGCAGCGCTTGCAGCCGACCCTGCGGGCGATTGCGACGCTTGGTAAGCCGCAGCAGCTTGGCGCACTTGCTCGCGGGCCAATCCTTGCTCGACTGTTTTCAAAAGCTTTTGCAGCGTGATGGGTTTTTCTAAGAAAGCTTGGGCACCAATGCGAATGGCATCCACGGCTGTGTCAATGGTGGCATGGCCACTCATCATGATGACCGGCATGTTCAAAAGTCCGCTGGCAGACCACTCTTTGAGCAAGGTGACGCCATCGGTGTCGGGCATCCAAATGTCGAGCAAGACCAAATCGGGTCGCATGCGAATGCGCACTTCGCGTGCTTGCGCTGCGTTCTCGGCCAACTCGACGGTGTGTCCTTCGTCGTTCAGAATTTCCGAGAGCAAATCGCGAATGCCTAGCTCGTCATCCACCACCAATATGTTTGCCATGTTGTTTTTCGCTGTCTCAGGTTTGCGCTAATTTCTCGACACTGAATGATAACGACACTTGGGCGCCTTTGACCACCCCTTCTTCAACTCGATTGGCAATGTCCAATCGGGCGCCATGTTCGTCGGCAATTTTCTTCACCACCGCCAGCCCCAAACCAGTTCCTTTGGCCTTGGTGGTGACGTAAGGCTCAAAAGCGCGTTGCAAAATATTGGGTGAAAAACCGGGGCCTTCGTCTAAAACGGTCAGCTTGACCCGCTTGCGCGCTGGGCTCCAGCGCGTCATCAACATGACGGACGACGACGGCTCGCTGGCATCTTGCGCGTTTTGCAGCAGGTTGTGCACCACTTGTCGCAACTGTTGGGCATCACCCTCAATCAGGGGCAAAGTGGGGTCCAAATGGCCGCCACTTGTTCCACAATGGTTTTGACCGATTTGGACAGCACCGTTTGCTCGGTCTCTTGCAGCTTGCCGTCCAATTTGCGTTCCAACCTTTCAGCTGACAGCTGAATGGGCGTGAGGGGGTTTTTGATTTCATGCGCCAGCCTGCGCGCCACCTCGCCCCAAGCTTGCGAGCGCTGCGCCGAGACAATTTCAGAAATGTCATCAAACACCAGCAAGCGCATGCCGTCTGGCAAGATGGCACCCCGGGCCACCAAGGTGACCGATGTGGCCTCGAGACCTTGACCAGATGCATGAATTTCAAATGACTTTTGCCAATGGTCCAGTTCGTGGCGGTCTTTGTCGGCGCTCAACAACTCAAACTGCTCTTGCACGCCTGCGGCAAAGCTTTGCAAATTGGGCAAGCTGAGCAAGGCTGTTTTTTCGTGAACGGCCAAAGGCACTTTCAAGATGCGTGTGGCGCCGGGGTTGGACGACTGAATGATGCCGCGCGCATTGAGCACAATGACGCCAGCCGTCAGGTTGTCCAAAATGGTTTGCAAATTGCCACGTGCAGCATCCAGTTGCATCAAACTGCGTTCCACCGCACTGCGCGCATCAGACAACTGCTGCGTCATTTCGGCAAAGGATCGCGTCAAACCACCCAGCTCGTCTTTGCCCTGCAAGGTGTACTTGGGTGACAAGTCGCCCTTGGCCACCTGCCGCATACCGTGCGCCAGCAACAACAAGGGACGGGCCAGTTGATTGCCCAACAACATGGCCAACAGCACAGAGGCCAGCACCGCCATGATGAGGCTCAAGGTGAGTGTGCCAATGTACATGCGTCGCAAGCCGTCTCTGGCCATGGCACGCTCTTGGTATTCGCGGTTGGCCAATTGCACGTCCAACGCATTGGCCACCAAGGTGGCTGGCAGTTCTTGGGAAATCTGAAGCACCCAAGGGTCATCACGCAAACTGAGGCTGTTTTGTGGGACCAAGGTCAGCACCTTGATGCGGCCAGTGGGTGCGCCTGCGGTTTCGTCCAAGCCCTCCACAATTTCCACACTCAGCTTGTTGCGCACTTGCTTGAATTGAGCCGCTGTGGGTCGTTCGGGGCGAATCGAAAATCGGGACTGGCCGGCCGTGGCAATGAGACGGCCATCGGAAGACCACAGCACTGCGTCGTTGGCGTCCATTTGCTCGCGCACACGGTCTAACATCAGCGCAGCGCTGGGTTCTTGAACATCCACCAATTGCTGCGCGGCCACGCGTGATTGTTTGGCCAGATCACCTGTGAGGGTGTCCAAGGTGGCTCGGCCCAAGTTCAAGCCCGCCACCAAGGCGCCCTCGACCTTGACGTCAAACCAGCTTTCGATGGAGCGTGACACGAACTGGTAGGAGACCACATAAATCAAGACCCCAGGCACCACCCCGACCAGCGCGAAAATGGCGGCTAACTTGACCAACAAACGCGAGCCAAATTGCCCTTGCCTGACCCGAATGACCAAACGGGTGAGGCCCCACAGCAGACCCAACAACAGCAAGCCTGCCACCACGGTGTTGACCAAGTACAGACGCTCGTAATTTTGATCGTACAAGGCGCGGTTGCTGGTAGCTTGAGTCAGCAAGACCAACAAGCCCAGGCCAATGGCCAGCAACACCAGCACGCCCAAGCCCACCAACCAGCGCACCGTTTTAGACGGTTGGGCGCCAGTGGCAATCAAATCTTGGGGGTTCCGACTCATGGGGCAATTGTGGTTGACGAAGCGCTTCAGCGACCGAGGTCAGCGGTGATGCGCAGTGTCTTTTGCGTGCTCAAGTTCCATTCGGCCTGGCTGCCGGCCGTCATTTGGAAGGGTCTTGGCAATTGCGACACATCCAAACGGAATTTAAAAATGAGGGTGTATTTGTTGTCGGCATCGAAATCTGCCAAATCGGCCAACTTCCAATTCACGGTGCGCCGAATGGCGGCCAGGGCCTCTGGCAAGGTTTCAAAGGTTTGCGACAAACTGCTGGCCAAACCCACTGCACCGATGGGATCGCGCGAGACATTCAAGCGCCACAAACGGGTGAGGGGCTGGTAGGCCAAGCGGTAGTGTCGACTGACAGCGCCCACTTTCTTGTCGTACCAGTACCAACGGTCGCGCGTCAACTCGGCTTCGGTCACAAAGTAAATGGGCATGCCTTTTTGCAGCGCATCTTCCACCGTGCTGCTGAGGTCCAAACGCAAACTGCTTTGCAGCAACAAGGCGCCGTCGGCCCGTTCCAGTCGAAGTTCGGTGATTTCCACGGTCGAGCTGCCCGAGCTTTGCGCCATGGCGGGCATGAAGGCCGCAACCCACAGCCCAATCAACACGCACAGCGCACGAAGCCCAAAGCCTGTGCGCCCCCTGCCATTCAACTCAAATTGAACGCTTTTCCAACAGTGCGTAATAAAAACCGTCATGTTCACCCATGCCATTGTCGCGGAGACTGGCATCAGAAGTGGCATTTGAGGGTGTGAAATGCCCAGGAGAGGGCAAGATCAGGGCATCAGTGTTGTGTTGAACAAACGTTTGGATTTGCGTTTCGCCCTCGGCCTTGAAAACCGAGCAGGTGCAATACAACAAGCGGCCCCCAGTCCGGACCAAGGGCCAAAGCGCTTTGAGCAACTTGGCCTGAATGGCGGCCAGTTGTGTCACATCGCTCTCACGGCGCAACCAACGCACATCGGGATGGCGACGACCAATACCAGAGGCTGTGCAGGGGGCGTCAAGCAAAATGCCATCAAAACTCTGACCGTCCCACCACGTGGCGGGGTTGGCAGCATCGGCGACCACAATGTGCGCTTGCACTTGCAAGCGGTCTACATTGTGTTGAATGCGTTCGCAGCGCTGTGGGTCAACATCCAAGGCCAGCACGTGGGCTAAGGGCTCGCACTCAAGCAGGTGACCCGTCTTGCCGCCTGGCGCCGCACAGGCGTCTAACAAACGCAAATTGGGGCCGGCAGCTTTCAAGCCATTCAGTAGCAAAGGTGCCGCCCATTGCGCTGCGGCATCTTGCACCGACACATGCCCTTGTGCAAAGCCAGGCAACACATGAACAGGCACCGCCTTGTCCAATTGAACACCCGAGGGTTGGCCTGCCGCGCTGACGACCTTACCCGCAATGCCTTGAGCCTGCAACACATCCAAGTACTGGGTCACGCTGTGGTGTTGAGCATTGACACGCAGGGTCATGGGCGCTGCCACCTGCGCAGCTTCCAAAATGGTTGCCCACCGATCGGGGTGATCGTGACCAAGGTGTGCACAGCGTAAGGCGCCAAGTCGTCGCGCCAAGACAAAGCCAATGCGGTGCACAGCAGTGCATCAGCGGTGGCGGGCGGTGCTTTGCGAGCCAATTGTTTGCGAATGGCCGCTGCACGACCCCACCAGCGCATGGCTTGAAACGACAAAGCCTGCACGCCAGGCCGCAGGTCTTTGGGGACTTGCTCGATCGCCGCAGTCATGGAACGGCCATGGTGAACGGCTTGCGCAACATGGGCTGTTGATTGAAGCAATCGCCACAAGGGCGCTTGCAAATTCGATGCAACTTGCGTGGTGGCCATGCACTCAGGCCAGCAAGTCGGCGTTGTCCAGCGTTTGCGCTGGTAAGAATTTCAATTGTCTGGCCAACAAGCTAGCAGGAAACTGGCTCACCGCCTCGTTGTATACAAAGACCGCTTGGTTGTAAGCATCCATCAACGGCCAAGCCTGTGCTTTGAGTCTGTGAAACTTGTAGGGCAAGGGATCGATGAACCAAGTGGCTTGACCACTTTGACCTGCACGTACTTCAGCGATGGCCCATGCCGCTAACGCGAGTCGATCTTCATTGACTTTTTGCATGGCACTGGCCGACAAAGGCTGTGTTCGGGCAAGGTCCAAGCTGTCGGACAAGTCTTCCAAAATCTTGAGCAAATTCAGGTCGCGTTCGTTCTTCAACAAAGCCTCGGGCAAGGCTGCCTCTTCCATTTCACTCAGCATGTCGCGCATCGATGCGGGCAAATTGCCCTGCATCCACACCAAGACACGCAAGAGCTGCGCATCCACGGTCGCAAACTGTTTGGCCACGCTTGCGCGCAACACCACCAAGCGGTTGTAGGCACCCACCGCCCAAAAAAACAGAACGGCCAAGACGGAGCTGAAGATCAGGAGTGACATGGTCTCGTCATTGTGAAGCAAAAACCTTTCAAAAAAAACGCCTCTGGCCGTTGAAGGTTCAGAGGCGTTTTTCAAAGCATTCGGCCGAAGCCGGCGCTCTGTCAGGTGTTGGAATCGGCAGCGTTGGCTGCGTCTTCGGTCAACTGCTGGGCTTCAGCCAATTCAACGGCTTCTGCTTCTGCGATGGCGCGGCGTTCTGCCTCGTCCATCGCGTCTTTGGCAGCACGGGCTTTGTGATACGCCAAGCCTGTACCGGCAGGGATCAAACGACCCACGATGACGTTCTCTTTGAGGCCGCGCAAGTCGTCGCGCTTGCCCATGATGGCAGCCTCGGTGAGCACGCGGGTGGTTTCCTGGAAGGAAGCCGCAGAGATGAACGAGTCGGTCGACAAAGACGCCTTGGTAATGCCCAACAGCAAGTTGCTGTAGGTTGCAGGAATCTTGCCTTCAGCGCGCAATGCATCGTTGGTGTTGAGCATTTCAGAACGCTCCACTTGTTCGCCGGCGATGTAAGTGGAGTCACCCACATTTTCGACAACCACACGGCGCAGCATCTGACGCACGATCACTTCGATGTGCTTGTCATTGATCTTCACGCCTTGCAAGCGGTAAACGTCTTGCACTTCGTCCACGATGTAGCGGGCCAACTCTTCCATGCCGAGCAAACGCAAGATGTCTTGAGGGTCGGCGGGGCCGTCCACAATGCTCTCGCCTTTGTTGACCACTTGGCCTTCGTGGACCAAGATGTTCTTCTCTTTGGGAATGAGTTCGTCCCACACTTTGCCGTCTGGATCGGTGATCTGCAAACGAACCTTGCCTTTGGTTTCCTTGCCAAACGACACGGTACCGGTCATCTCGGCCAACATGCCCTTGTCTTTGGGGCTGCGTGCTTCGAACAGTTCGGCCACACGGGGCAAACCGCCGGTAATGTCTCGGGTTTTTTGACCTTCCACAGGGATACGTGCCAAGACTTCGCCTGGGCCCACATCTTGACCATCGCGCACTTGGATCAAAGCGCCGATTTGGAAACCGATGGTCACAGAGTGATCGGTGCCTGGAATCTTCACTTCTTTGCCAGAGGCGTCGATCAACTTCACTTGTGGACGAACCACTTTGGTTGAACCACGGCGCTTGGGATCGATCACCACCAATGTGGACAAACCGGTCACTTCATCGACCTGCTTGGCCACTGTCAAACCTTCTTCGACATTTTCGAATTTGATTTGACCAGCAAACTCAGTGATGATGGGTCGTGTCAATGGATCCCAGTTGGCCAAAATGGCGCCCGCCTTGATGGCTTGGTCGACTTTGACCGTGAGGATGGCGCCGTAAGGCACTTTGTGACGCTCGCGCTCACGACCGTGTTCGTCTTGAATGACGATTTCGCCGGAACGAGAAATCACAACCAGCTCACCCTTGGTGTTGGTCACATAACGCATGGTGGCGTTAAAGCCAATCAAACCGTTGGACTTGGCTTCGACGCTGGAAGCGATCGAGGCACGTGAAGCGGCACCACCAATGTGGAAGGTTCGCATGGTCAACTGGGTACCAGGTTCACCGATGGACTGCGCAGCGATCACACCCACGGCTTCGCCGTTGTTGACCAAACCACCACGGCCCAAATCACGGCCGTAGCACTTGGCGCACAAACCAAAGCGTGTGGCGCAAGTCAGGGCGGTGCGAACTTTGACTTCGTCCACGCCTTCTGCTTCGAACATTTCAATGATGTCTTCGTCAAGCAATGTACCGGCCGTGGCCACCACAGCGCGAGACTCAGGGTGCAACACGTCGTCGGCCAGCGTGCGGCCCAACACGCGATCGCGCAGGGATTCAATCACTTCACCGCCTTCAACGATGGCGCGCATGTGCGAGCCATCGGTGGTGCCGCAATCGAGTTCAGTCACGACCAAGTCTTGTGTCACGTCAACCAAGCGACGTGTCAGGTAACCGGAGTTGGCTGTCTTCAACGCTGTATCGGCCAAGCCTTTACGCGCACCGTGTGTGGAGATGAAGTACTGCAACACGTTCAGACCTTCACGGAAGTTGGCCGTAATGGGTGTTTCAATGATGGAGCCATCTGGCTTGGCCATCAAGCCACGCATACCGGCCAACTGACGAATCTGCGCTGCAGAACCACGCGCACCCGAGTCGGCCATCATGTAGATGGCGTTGAACGATTCTTGCTCAACTTCTTTACCGTGACGGTCAACCGTTTTCTCTTTGCGGAGTTGGTCCATCATCACCTTGGACACGGCATCACCCGCTTTGCCCCAGATGTCAACGACCTTGTTGTAACGCTCGCCAGAAGTGACCAGACCCGATACATATTGCTGTTCGATGTCTTTCACTTCTTTCTCGGCTTCACCAATGATGGCGCCCTTCTCGGGTGGCACCAACATGTCGTCGATGCCAATCGAGATGCCGGAGCGTGTGGCCAAACGGAAACCGTTTTGCAACAGCTTGTCGGCAAACACCACCGTGTCTTTCAAACCGCACTTGCGGAAAGACGTGTTGATGAGCTTGGAAATTTCTTTCTTCTTCAGCGCCTTGTTGATGTTCTCGAAAGCCAAGCCTTTGGGCAAGATTTCGGACAACAAAGCACGTCCCACGGTGGTGTACACCATGTTGGTCGAAGGCGTGAACTCTTTGGTTTCTTTGTTTTGAATCCAATCGGTGATGCGCACGCTGATCTTGGCGGTGAGTTCCACCACACCCGCATCCAATGCACGTTGAACTTCACCAATGTCGGAGAAGATCAGACCTTCGCCTTTGGCGTTGATGCGTTCACGGGTGGTGTAGTACAAGCCCAGCACCACGTCTTGTGACGGCACGATGGAAGGTTCACCGTTGGCTGGGAACAGCACGTTGTTGGAGGCCAGCATCAGGGTGCGGGCTTCCATTTGTGCTTCCACAGACAAAGGCACGTGAACGGCCATTTGGTCACCGTCGAAGTCGGCGTTGAAGGCCGCGCAAACGAGGGGGTGCAACTGAATGGCTTTGCCTTCAATCAACAAGGGCTCAAACGCTTGA
>RFVJ01000011.1 GCA_009928125.1 Betaproteobacteria bacterium | reverse complement strand
GCATTGCTCACTGCATTGCCCGTCATGGTTGCGCTGTTGTTCATCAACATCGGTTTGGGTGTTGCGACACGTGCAGCCCCCAGTTTGAACATTTTCTCTGTTGGCTTTCCTGCCATGGTCTTCGCAGGATTTGCAGTACTTGTGATGGCCTTGCCCAGCATTGGACAACGCATCCAATGGCTTTGGATGCAAGGTTTTTTCCATGTGCGCGCCTTGGTTGGTTTGAGTTAAGGAGTTCATCGCATGGCAGAAAATTCAAGCGCTGAACAAACCGAAGCCCCAACGGCCCGAAAACTGCGCAATGCACGAGAGGAAGGTCAAGTCGCACGGTCCATCGAACTTCCTGCCGCTGCAGTCACCATCGGTGCCATTTTTGTATTGTTCATGATGGGCGGGTTTTGGATCCAAAAGGTTGCAGAATTGTTTGCGGCTGGCTTCAAATTTGATCAGAAAACCTTGTCAAATCCAGACCTCATGGTCACCAGTTTTGCCCACCAAATGGGCGAAAGTTTTTTACTGATTGTTCCCGTTTTGTTGACAACCGCCATCTTGGCCATCTTGTCCAGCGGTGCTACAGGTGGGTATTTGTTTTCACTCAAAAGCATCCTGCCCAATTTTGACAAGCTCAGCCTGATTTCAGGTTTTGGAAGGATGTTTGGAACGCGTGCCGCCATCGAATTGGCCAAGGCCATTCTCAAGTTTTCACTGGTTGCAGTGGTGTTATGGGCTTTGGTGAGCCGGCAGATGGATGCCATGCTGCAGTTGGGACAAATGGCCGTTGAACCCGCATTGGCTGCAGCAGGTTGGATGATTGGTGAATCAGCTATGTGGCTTTCATTAAGTTTGCTGATCATTGCCCTGATCGATGCACCTTATCAAAAATACGCTTTCATCAAACGCATGCGCATGACCAAACAAGAGGTCAAGGACGAGATGAAGGACATGGAAGGCCGACCTGAAGTGAAGCAACAAATTCGCAAGCGTCAGCGCGAAATGGCCAACAACCGCATGCTCCAAAAAGTCAAAGATGCAGACGTGGTGATCACCAACCCCGAACACTTCGCCGTGGCATTGTCCTACGACCCCACAGGCGATGGCGCGCCAGTGCTCTTGGCCAAAGGCTCTGATCACATGGCGGCACGCATTCGCGAAGAGGCGCAAAAACATGGCGTAGAAATGTTTGCCGCACCGCCCTTGGCCCGCGCCCTGTATTTCAGCACCGAAGTCGACCACCCCGTACCCGAATCACTTTATTTGGCGGTGGCGCAAGTGATCGCCTATGTCTTCAGCTTGGCCGATGTTCGCCCTGGTGTACCGCCCATGCCCAAACCACAACCCAAAGTACCCGCGTCCATGTTGTTTGATGCCAACGGTCAATTGATGACCTCATAAAGTCAGGAATCACAATGAGCGAACACGAGAACCCCAACGAACCTCTGATCATCAAAAGTGATCGCCCCCACGAGGTCACCCTGCCTGAAGGCACCAACATGGCTGTTGGCAAAAAAGGGGAGGAAGGTACGCCTTCGGTTCGCAAAGTTTTGGCCGATCCCGATGAGCACGCTGTGGAACACATGGTCATGGACGGTGGCGTTAGCAAGTCGGCTGATCAACATCACAGCGCCTTCGCTCAAGATCCCAATTACAAGGGCTACCAAAGCGCTGCAGAATTGCCCGATCAGTTTGTTTCTAGTCCCACCGACAAAACCATCCCTGCGCCGGTCAAGAAAACCATCGACATCAGCAAACTGGACTCTATTCTCAAGCCTCAAGAGAATCCAGTTCGTGTCGATACACCTTCAACAACACCTGTTGATTCACCCGCCCCCGCTGTGGATCAAAGTTTGTCAATGGGAGCGATGCCCGAGATGGATTTTCCGGCCCGCGTGATCAATTTAAAAATTGAAAATGACAAATTGCGCTCGCGACTTGACGATCTGGAATAAAGGAAACTGCCATGAGCAATCACCCTGACAATGGTGACACGAAAGAAACAAACGACACTGCAGCCCCCACTTCAGTCGCACCCAAACCCAATCCTTCGATCACCGATACAGACGAACTAGAAGGACTGAAAATCGTCATGCTTGACTCAGCTGAGTTGGCTACTCGCTCTGCCAATTTGGCAGTGGGTGCAGGTGAGCAGATGAAAAAAACCGTCCACAGCCTTGATTCGGCCATCCAGGCTCAAAAGAAGCAAGTGCTCATCTTGATGGGCATCTCGGGAGGGTTGCTGATCATCGCTGCAACCATTTTTGCCACCATGACTTTCAGTCTTAAATCCAAACTCAATCAAATGGACAGCATGGTCAGCGCCTTGAACAAACGCGTGCTTGAGCTTGACTCTTCCATGGAAATGGTGGGTTCAGTCAATGAAGGTCTTCAAGAAATGGTTTCCAAGCAAGATGACATTTCAAAAATGCAAAGCAGTTTGGAAAGCAGGCTCAATGAAGCCATTAAGAATGCAGAAAGTGTTCCCGAAAAAACGGCTCAACAGGTAGGTGAAAAAGGTCAAGTATTGGCCAACCAAATCAAATCACTTGAAGGCCGGTTCAACCAACAATCCAAAGCATTGAGTGCCTTGTCCAATCAAGTCAATGGCTTGCAAGGTGTGGTTGGCGAAACCGGGGGGTTCAAAAAAGAGATGGAAACTTTGGCTCGTTTGCAACGCGAGCGACAAGCGGCAGACAATGCTGCGGCTGCCAAAGCGGCTGCGCAGGCGACTGCAGCTGCCAATGCAGCCAATGCGGCCAGCTTGGCGGCAGCCAAGCAACGAGAGCGCATGGTTCAGTACCCACGCTCACAACAAGAAACCACACCCACAGGCGCCAGCGGTGTGCTGAGCACCAAGCCCTGAACAACTGCTTAAGTCTCTTTGCCCAATTCGGTTTGCGAGACTGGCAATGTGCCTTGTCGCAAGTCGTACTTGTTCAATTTTTCAATGAGTGTGGTGCGTTGCAAGTTCAGGAGTCGAGCGGTTTGCGAGACATTGCCTTCGGTTCGGTTGAGCGCTTGAACAATCAAATCTCGCTCAATGTCGGCCAATCTGTCTTTCAATGAAAGACCTTCGGGCGGTAAGCTGGGTAAACCTTGCGCCAGCATGATGATGTCTTGCACGTCATTGTGAGGGTCCAAAGCCAGCGTTGGGGATGGATTGGCAAAAGGGTTGACCACGCCAACTTTCGCATGGTTCTTTTCGAACATTTCCAAAGGCGTTGCCACCTCCAGCGCATCACGGACAGGTGATAGCACTCGCTCAGCTTGCAAAGTGCGCAAGCCTTTGGGCAGCAGCGATGAGGGTACAGAATCCAACGCCAAAAGCTGGCCACTGAAAAGCGTGCTGAATCGATCAACCAGATTTGACAGTTCACGCACATTTCCTGGCCAAGCATAGTCCTTCAAAGCTTCAATGAAGTCTTGCGTGAACGTGATGGGCGTTTGTCCTTTGACTGCAAAGTGTTGCGCAAAATGTGTCAGAAGATCAGGCACATCTTGCTGGCGTTGCCTCAACGAAGGCGTATTCAATGGCAAGACATTCAAACGGTAGTACAGGTCCTCACGAAAACGACCTGCGTCAATTTCTACTTCTAGATCTCGGTGCGTTGCAGCAACCACCCGAACATCCACTTGGACCGACTTCAGTCCGCCAACGGGGTCCACTGTTCGCTCTTGCAAAACTCGCAACAATTTGACCTGCATGTCTAAGGACATGTCACCGATTTCGTCCAAAAAAATGGTGCCGCCATGCGCCAGTTCGAAGCGGCCGATGCGATCGGTCATGGCACCTGTGAAGGCACCTTTTCGATGGCCAAACAATTCGCTTTCCAACAAGTCTTTCGGAATCGCTGCGCAATTGATCGGCACAAAATTACCACCCCTGCGATCCGACTGATCATGCAAAGCACGCGCCACGAGTTCTTTCCCGGTACCGCTTTCACCCGTGATTAACACCGTGGCGTTGGAGCAAGCGACACGTGCAACCAAATGTCGAATGGCTTCAGCGCTTGGACTGGTGCCGATGAAGGCATGCGTTACTGAATTGAGGGCCATGGCTTGCTTGAGCAGGAAATGATGTTTTCAAAACACAACTGTATTGCAATTTTTCATCAAAACCACTGAAATGTCGGAAAACCGTCAATCTATCGCAACCTATTCACAACAAAGGGGGGTGAGGAATCCATGATTTTGGTTCAAAGTGTCCTCAAGGTTCTCAAGTTGAAGCCGAATCAGAGTTTGTAGGACTTCAGGTCCCTTTTCTCAAGGAAACACTCATGAAAAGCACTGCCTCCATTCGCATTTTGACTGTACTGACCTTGTCGGTAGCGGTCTTGGGACTTACCGGCTGCAAGTCCATCAACTTGTCGATGCCCACCACGTCCAGCAAAGAAACTTCGCCAGTGGTGCCGCCACTGGTTGAAAAACGTGAAACATTGACTGCAACCGGTTATGCCGTGATCAGCGTCCAAAATCACAAAAACCATGCCCAACAGCGACTCATGGCCATTCGCGCCTCTAAACTGGACGCTTATCGAAGCTTGACCGAACAAGTTTATGGTCAACAATTAGACGCCAGTTCAACTGTGGCCGACATGGTCGTCACCAACGATACTTTCCGCGCCAAAGTGGAGGGTGTCATTTATGGTGCCCGGCTTGTCAGCATCACGCCCGTAGGTGACGATACCTACGAAACCACATTGTCTCTGGACCGAGATGTGGTGCAAGATCTGCGCATCTTGTACATGGGACAAGTGGCTGCCAAAGGTCGCTGAGCGATTTGGCAATCAACAATCAGGTCTCACCATGACACGCCTTCATGTTTTGTATCCGGCACTCTTTTGGGCTTGTGCTGGGTTCGCGCCTGCTTTTGCTCAATCGACTGCATTGACACCTCAAGAACGTCTTGATGCCATTCGACAGAGCTTGGTCGAATCGTCTTTGCAAACGCCCACCAAAGTAACCACCACGCAGTGGATCGATGGTCAAGGCAGTTTGCGAGAGGCCAGCAGCTTCAAAAATGGCATGGAAGTTCGTGGTGTCCGCATCGTTTCATACGACAAAGACGATCAAGGCAATCCCAGAGCCAAACTGCTCTACCCTTCTACAGAGTCTGCAATCCAACGCGCCAATGTCACAGGCATTCAGGGTGCACTGCAAAAAATAAACAAAGCGCTGGACAAAGTTTCCGACTTCGCCAAGCAATGGACACCCGTTGAGTTGAATGAGGGGAAAACTTCATGTCAAATCAAGTCGGGTGAGCACATGAAACATGTGGTGAGCCTGGACTTGGACATCGACCCCAGTTCAAATCGTGTTGTATTGACTTCTTTATTGCCCTTGGTACAAGCGCAATGGGTCAAAACTGACGCATCCAATTCCGCGCTCGCTTGGCGCATGGTTAATAACTTGCCGCCACCTTCAGTATCACAAACGATGACCAACTATGAACGTGCTTTGGTCAGCCATCGTCCATTGTCTCTGCCATGGCATGCGCAATTGAAAATTTCAACTGAGCTGCAAGATGGTCCTGGCATTGCCGGTTTAATGGGGGCCAAAGGCCCAGGCGTTTTGGTCAATTTGTCTTTTCGCTTGAGCAGTCCGCAAGCACCCCATCATGTTTATCAAAATACGGTGAGTGTGCCTGTGACCCTCGAATCGAGTGGCTGGGGTGCAAACAAAGTGCAGGCTGATGGCGTTTCAGCCCTGCAATCAAGCCTGCAAAGTTGGCGCCATGAGGCTGAGCAATGGCTCAGTTGTCAGAACATCAACCCGCCCCAAGTGACAGCCGTTTCTCCCAGACAAGTCGAAATCAATGCAGGTGGCTTGGCGGGTGTTCGCCAAGGCGATGAGTGGTTGATTGCAAATCCAGCCGTTTTCCCAAGTGGCTTGCTTGGCAAAGATGGCGCACCTCAAACCGTTTTGGCCCAGGTGCAATCAGTTTCTGCTTACCAAGCTCAATTGGTTTTGTTGGCAGGTCCTGCCCAAGCCATCCAGCCCAATTGGCGCGCATGGCCAACCGACACCTTGGTCAAGGAGCCGAGTTTGGCGCCTCAACAACCCCAAAGAAAAAACAAGCCATGAAACATCAATCAGTTTTAGCATTGAACCTGATTTCATTGCGCCCACAAATTTGTATCTGGGCGCTGCTCAGTGTTGGGCTGGCATTGTCGGGCATGCGTGCCAATGCCAACGAAGCCTATCCACCCAATTACACCGTGGAAAAAAGCATCCCGATCGACAAGCTCATTCAAAAACTGTATCCAGACAGTCCATTGAACATGAACGTATTGCGTCAAACCTTGGTCAATGCCAATCCCAAGGTCATCACGGGCAATCCCCAGCAACGGGTCAAAGGTGGAACACCTTTGCTTGTCCCCGATCACGGTCAAGTGGTGAGCTATGTCTTGACGCCATATGTTCCTGCGCCAGTGGCTGACGCGCAAACGCCAGACCCAACGGCCAGCGACCCCCAAGTTCGCCGGCACTGGGTCCGCTTCCCGTGATCACAGGTGCCGAGGCGCTGGTTGCGCCCGGCAGAATTCACCCCATTTACCTCGAGGGCAAACTTCTGCCCTTGCAAGCCAGCACAGCGGCTGAGCTTGATTTAAAAGACGGGCAAGTCGTTCAGGCCTTGGTACGTTTGCACAGTGATCAGCCCATGCTGCTGCTGAAAGGGCGTTTGATCGAGGCACCTGGCCTTCTTCCCTCTCAAATTGGTGAGTCTTTGTGGTTGAAAGCCTCCCACAAATCGGACGGGTCATGGGCATTGCAACCGCTGCCTGCACAAACCAACACACCCGCAGTTTCGACACCCGGTCTTGCGTCGCCCTGGATGGGGCAACAGGCGATCATGTTAGCAGCATCAACGCCCTTGGTCTCTCGAATTGCAAGCCTCCTCTACAAACCCAACGTCAATGACGAGCTTGTTCAAATTTACAAGCCAGGTGTTTTAGACCAGTTGCTCAACACGGTGCCACGACCTGATTTGCAGGCTCAGTGGCGAAGCTTACAGTTGTCGATGGCGCAACTCACACCTCAAGCACTTCAGCAAGCCATGCAAGGCGCCATTGGCAATGAGGTCAGGTTAGCCCGAGGTCTGCCCACTTTGAATTCAGACCCCAAGGCATTGTTGCGCAAATTGATTGCAGAAATAACAGTGTCCAACGACAGTGAGGATCAAGACACAGGTCCTGTCCAAAAATTGATGCGTGCTGTCGATGACATCGAGGCCAGCCAAGTACAAGCGGTGCAAGCACAAGCGCAGCAGGAAGTTTTGTTCAGCATGACTTTGCCATTTGCCGACGCCAACCCTGTGTCTTTGACCATTCGAAGAGGTCCCCGCCATGAGGGTGAGCCAGCATTGCTCACCGTCAATGTGCACTCCAAAAGTGAAGACTTGGGTCCTGTTTGGCTGCAAACACAATTGATGAATGCGCAGCAAATAGAAATGATGATGTGGGCCGAAAGTGCGCAAGTCGTTCAGCAAGCCAAATCCCGTTCCTATTTGTTACGCGATGAGCTGGCGCAAGCAGGTTTGTCCATGCGATCCTTTCAAGTGATTCATGGAAGCCGCCCGCCTGCGTCAAATGATTGGACGCCTTCTGGCCGAGGCCTCGTTGTGGATGTGTCAGCATGAGCCAATACATGCGAAAAGCCGTTGCACTGGCTTACGGCAAGAACCCCATTCCTGTTGTCACAGCCAAAGGTGATGCAGATCTGGCTTGGCGCATGCTTGAAGAGGCCCAAAAGCAAGGCGTCTTCATCTCTGAGGATCCACAGTTGCTGGCTTTGCTGAGTCGCTTGGAAGTCGATCAAGAAATCCCACAAGAACTCTACACAGCGGTTGCAGTGGTATTGTCTTGGGTTTATTGGTTAAAGGGCATGCGGCCTGGCGACGAAAAAGTCGATCAAACCTCTTGATAACCCCTGCCTTTGGCAAAGCGCGCCACTTGGCCCAATCGGTCGTACACCTCCACAGTGCTGGCAGAATCGCCCGTTCTCAAGCTGTGCAAGGTACCTCTGATGGTGTCCAATTTGCGTTCAATGAAGACGGCATTGCGCCGATGAAGATCGCGACACTGAATCAATGTTTCTCGCAGCGCATCCCACTGAGGCATGCTTTGGAGATCTTCCGCGTTGGGACAAAGCTGGGCCAGTTCGGCCAGCACGTCATTTTTTTGAGCCTGCATGGACTCAAACTGGTCCAGATCTTGACGCTTAAGAGCCTCAAACTCTAACGCCAACAGCTGGGCCAGCTGGTTTGCAACAGACAGTGCTCTTTCACTCACGTATTAATTTCTCAATGGCGTGGAAGCTTTCGGCAATTTTCCGAGGGTTCAGTGGATATTGACCATCTTGAATGGCTTGCTTGATGGACTCCACTTTAACGCGGTCAAAATCTGGCTCCGCCATGGCCTTGGCTGCCACATTGGTCAATTGCAACTGATCGGCCCCTGCGCTGCGAACGCTGGGCGCTGAAGACGTTGGCTGATCTGCTGACAAATTGCTGTTCGCGCCATTTTTGCGGTTGGCCTTGTCCAAGGCACTGCGCAACGACGCGTCAGACTGGGCACGTTGTCCATAGTTTGAAATTGCATCGGTCATCACAGGCTCTCTTTCTTGTATCTTATCTTCTCAACACCTCTTGGAAGAAGGTTGTTCATGCTCAGTATCGGCAGTTCATTCTAGAACTTGAATCTTTTTTTCTTCCAATTCACAGTTTGAAGTGGGTTTTTACCCATTTTTTGGCTTTTACAAGCCTTTGACGGTGTTCAAACCGGTTACAACGCCGGAAACCTGTCGGCCAGACTCCGGATTTCTCAATTTAACTTGTTCTCCAAAACGCCCCTCTTGAAGGGCTTCCATTCTGACAAAGATTTGAAATGAAGACTTTTCACCTACAGCCATCGTCACGGTCTGACCCTGTTTCACCAACACCGCGCGCTTCACATCAGAAGACCTCAAAGTTTGGCCGGCCATGACATCGCGCGTCAGTTCTGCCTGTTCCACATCTTTCATTGTGCTGAGCAATTGAGTATCGACTTGGGCCGTCGAAACTTGAACCTCCTCCAACATGTCGGGGGTCAAAATGGTTCCTCTTTGCAGCAGCCTTTTGGCCACCAAAGCAGGTCGTCCGGGAGAAGCACTTGACGAAGCGGCCACAACTGCTTGTTGGGTAGGCAGGGTCACTTGCAAAAACAACTGCCAAGTGGGCTCAGGGCATCTGACTCGCACGGTCTCCTTGGACGAGAAAGGGTGGTCAATGGCCAAGGGCTTGGCGCAAGATTGAACTTTCAATCGTTCGTCCAGGGGCGCAATGGCCACATCTTTGGCATTGACTTTGTGGGCATTGGCCATCCATTGACGGACTTGATCTGACATGACTTGGGCGGCTTGAACTGGATTGTGAGAACCACCCGCTTGCGCGCGCGCATTTTGTCCCAACGACAAAAGGAACAGCCAAAAAAACGTCAGGCACAAGATTTGCATCCCAATGCGGACAGATGTAGAAGATTTGACACTTGGATTGAACATACCCAGCTTCATGCAAAAAAGATGCCACCTCAGCCATGAAAATTGAAACGCAAGCCAATCTGGCCATGAACAGCCTAGCAAACTCTGCAACGACGGCAATCAGTCCGTCGAAGCCAGGTTTTGCCAAGGCCATGGCACAAGTTCAGCGGATTGAAGAGGGTCCGGTCCGCGTCATTCAATCTGGCGACACCTTAACCAGCATTGTTCGTGAACAAGCTCAGCGTCAGGGGGTCAAACTCAATCTGTCAGAGGAATACAAATGGACTCAAGCATTGGCCGCAGACAGTGGCATCAAAAATCCGAATGCCATTTTTCCGGGTCAAAAAATACAGCTTTCCAACATGTTGGCCCAATGGCAATCGGGTCAGACCCAGCCGCCACAAGCAGCATCAGAGGCACAGGCAAGCACAAAAACGCTGGAAACAGTTGTGGTCACTGCTTCGCGCACACCTTCAGTGGCCGTTAAAACGTCAGCGAGTGTGGTCAATGCTCACCCCGTTCTGAATCAAACTTTAGATCGGGCAGTGGAGCGAGGATTCATTCCGAAAAATGAAAAACAAGATGTGTTCAACAAAATTTTGCAAGTTGCACAAAAACACAATTTCTCACCCGATGATTTTGCACGCCTGACCTTGATGGAAAGTGATGGCATGAATCCGCAAGCGACCAATACGCGTTGTCATGGCATCATTCAATTTTGCGATGGCCCCGATCGAGGCGCTGCTGAAGTGGGTTTTGGCAAATCACCCAAGTCCATACTGGGTTTAAGCGTTTACCAACAGCTGCATTTGGTTGACACCTACTTTGACAAAGTTGGCCTGAAAAAAGAAGGAAAAGTTGCACTTGATGAACTTTATCTGGCCGTCTTGCAACCAGCCGCACGAGGTGAGAAGCGCCCCGATGAACCCTTGGGCATTCCAGGCAAACAAGCCAAATACCTCTACGAAGGCAAAGACCCTCTTGCGCCAATGACGCGTGTCTCCATTGCGCAAGGTTTGATGCAAAACGCAGCGGATCGACTGGGCTTGAATCAATCCAAGAATCAAACCATCGGCTTGACCTCCATGGCTTCAGACAACCCCGCTGTGCAAGCCGCTCGCATCAAATTGCAAATTCAAAAAGCTGCAGACTACGAAGCTTTGGAAGCGCCTTCCAAAGTGTGGCTTCGCTAAAGCGGCAAATTCTTGCCGTTGACCTGCCGCCACTTTCGGCATGCAGAACCTGCTTTCCTGGTCAGACAGAATCTTCTCCTCTGTGAAAGCCCTGTACTGAGCGTCAAAAAACCAATCAAAAACGGCAATGAGCACATGGCACGGCTCTTGCAATCGTAGCCACTGCGAAGAACTTTAATTCTTTGGGATGTCGGATATCCGGCAATGTGCAGCGAGTAGGTAGAGGCAAAACATGAACATCATTGATAACGCACTCGGCGTTCATGCCCAAGCACTGGGCCTGCGCAGTAAGCGCATGGAATTGCTTGCGCGCAACATTGCCAACGCCGAAACACCACATTTCAAAGCAAAAGACATTGATTTCAAGGCGGTCCTCAAACAAACAAGAGACGATGCCCTGAACACCACCAGCAAACAGCACTTCAACTTGCCCACGCCTGAAAATGAAACGGGTGAGAAGTTTCGTGTTCCCTTCAATGCTTCCTTTGACGGCAACACCGTTGAGATGAACGTCGAACAAGCCAAATTCGGTCAGGTAGCCGCTGAATACCAGGCCACATTGAACATTCTAGAAAATCGCGTCAGTGGCATTCGCCGAGCACTGCGGGGAGATTAATTCACATGTCACTTGATCGAATCTTCAACATCGCTGGTTCTGCGCTGAATGCGCAAACCACTCGCATGAACACCACGGCCTCCAACTTGGCCAATGCTGGCACCGTTTCAGGCAATGAAGGCGAAGCCTTTCGCGCCAAACGCGCCTTGTTCAAAACCATTTTGGACCAACAAACCAAGTCCCATGAGCAAGGTTATGCAGGTGGGGTCAGGGTTGAAAAGATCACCGACGACCCAGCGCCTATTCGAAAAATGTCAGACCCAGGCAACCCCATGGCCGACAAAGAAGGTTATGTGTATTTGGCCAATGTGAACGAGATGACCGAGATGGTTGAGATGATGTCGGCCTCCCGTTCATACCAAAACAACGTCGAAGTGGTGAATACCACCCGTCAAATGTTGATGCGCACCATTGACATCATCAAGACTTGAATTTTGACAAACAAAGAACACAGCGGGATTTAGCCATCATGATGACCTTGTCGACCAACAACAGTTTGAACGCTGCAGCTGCAGCGGCCAATGCTGGAACCAACATCAAAGCGCCTGCTGGGGTGAAAACCACAGTCGATGCGGCCAATGAAACTTTGGCGGCCAAAGCTGGCAGCGGCATGGGTCAAAAAGATTTTTTAACTTTGTTCACAACCCAACTGAAATGCCAAGATCCCTTGGATCCTGTGAAAAATGAGGCCTTTGTTGCGCAACTGGCGCAGTTCTCCCAGTTGGAAGCCACGACCGCCATGTCTGAATCGCTCAAAACATTTGTCGACAGCATGTCTGGCGAGCGCATGATGAGCAGCACCAACTTGATTGGCAAAACGGTGGCTGTACCTGGTGCACCCGCTGTTTTCAATGGCGAAAAAGCAGTTCAAGGCTTGATACCTCTGCCAATGGGTGCCAGCGGCCTTCAATTGCAAGTGGCCAACGACAAAGGCCAAGTGGTGGCCAAACAAATCTTGGGCCCACAGCAAGTGGGCGACATGCCTTTGTACTGGGATGGCAGCGACGACGCTGGCAACAAAGTCCCTGCAGGCAATTACACCATCACCGCCAGCGCGGTGGTGCAGGGCAAAAACACCAACCCCACTGTCAGCATCTTGTCGACGGTCACAGGGGTGAATCAATCAACCGACAAGTCAATTTTGTTGGAAGTGGCGGGCGGCAAATCCGTCAAGCTGACCGATGTCCAACGCATTGGCGGTTAAGCCATTGTCCCTCTTCAAAAAGCAAGCCAAACACTAGCGCAACAAGGAGTTATCCACCATGTCTTTCTATACCTCGCTGACCGGACTGAATGCCGCCACCGCCATGTTGGGTGTGACCAGCAACAACATTTCCAACGTGGGTACCACTGGTTTCAAACGTTCGCGCGCTGACTTCGGCGATATTTTTGCGACCTCACCACTGCAAAAATCATCATCCACAGTGGGTCAGGGTGTGTCTCTGAAACAAGTGTCTCAAGAGTTCAGCCAAGGTAATATTTCTTTCTCATCCAATGCCTTGGACTTGGCCATTACCGGCGATGGCTTTTTTCCATTGCGCTCGGCTGATGGTTTGCAAGAACTTTTCACGCGAAACGGCTCATTCTTGCTGAACGAACAGTTCAATGTGGTGAACTCTTCAGGTCAACGCCTCATGGCGGCGACAGTTGACTCAACAGGTAGTGCGAATGTGAACGAACGAGTGGTCTTGACCATTCCGCAAACCACATCTGGCGAAGCCAAACAAACCTCGTTGGTTCAGCTGGGTTTGAACTTCCCAGCCGATGCCCAGGTGATCACCGAAACTTTCAATCGTTCCAACCCTGCCACTTACAACAAATCAACGGCCTTCACGGTGTATGACAACGGTGGTAACGGATACCTGGCCACCATTTACTACGTGAAAACGGCCAACGCCAATCAAAACGTGCCGTTCAACAAATGGCAAACCCATGTTTTTGTGGGTGAAGACTCGGTGGAAGCTTCTCTTGTGCAAGCCACAGACAGCAACAGCGAAAAATTGTATGTCAATCAATACGGCCAAATTAAGCCTTACAGCGTCGTGAAAGACGAATTGACCACAGCCAAAACCCAATTATTTTCATTGGATGAATTAACCGACAAACGCACTTCTGTGCCTGCGTCTGTATCCGGTGCGTCTTTGTTGACATCAGCCCTTGACTTCACCAACGGCATTAACTTCAGCACTACCACCAATACCACCCTGAATGCGGCAAATGCTTTGTCGTCTTTGTTCACCATTGATGTAGACGGCTCTGGCAATCCAGTGACCTTGGACATGAGCCATTTGAAAACAGTGAACGCGTCTTTGACGGGCAGCCAAATTGCCGCAGAAGCCACAGCTGTTTTGAATCGCAAATTTGGTGACGAAGCTTATTTTGACTTTAGCGCAGCCGGCGCCAACATCTTCAACATTTCAAGTTCGCGAATTTCCTCTACAGCAACAACCCCCGTCACCATCACCTTGGCTGCAAACTCAAACGGTATCACCGACTTGAGCAAAGTAACCATCAACCAAGCTGTGGCCGCCATCCAGGCGCAAATTGATGCGTCTGCATTGAAGGTAACCACCGCAGGATCTACTTTTGGCAATGTCACCGTCTCCTATGACTATGCCACGCAAGGTTTCAAATTCACCGATGGCACCAACGTCGTTTCTTTGAAATCTGGCGCTGTCAAAAACGAGGTGATGGGCCTCACCACCACCGCTGTCACGGTTGACGACACGGGCCATTACCCTGGCAAAGTGATTCCCAACGGTTCTGTGTTGCGCGCCTCCACTGAACAACGTTTCGGCATGAAGGTGACCTTTGATTCTGTGAACAAAATCTTCAAAGTTGAATCTGGCAAAACAGGTGATGGCTCTAGCATTGCCATCACCAATGTCAGCGCAGCAGGATTGGCATTGTTTGGTTTGAGTGCAGCCACAGTCAATAAATCCGATTTGGCCACTCGGGGTATTGCCTCTGAGCCTGCAGTTGCATATGGCGCAACACCGACCATCAACCTCAGTAACAACTTTGCGGTAGACGCCACCAACAATAAATTTGTGGTGACCGTGGATGGCATCAAAGGCACTGTGGAGTTGCCCATTGATTCCAACTACTCTTTGTCAACCTTCATGGCCAAGCTAGAAAAAGGCATCAACGCCATGGGCTCCAATGGTGGTGTAGGAGGCGCTCCAACAACGGTCAATGGTGTCAAAGTGTCGTATGACGCCGTTAAAAATCGATTTGTCTTCACAACAGGTACAACAGGCGCAGACTCTTTCATCAAAATTTCGGGCAGTTCCAACTGGGGCTTAGAGACGGTAGAAGCGGGTCGCGGTACCACGTCCACTTGGATCAAACCTACCCAACACTCAGATTATGTTGGCGGCGCCATTCAGCCCAAATACATTGATGGTGCTGGCAATGAAACCACCAACGGTGACGGCTTCACCACCTTGCCCGCTTGGTCGCCCATCTACCTCGACAAAGGTGAATTGACATTTGACACAGGCGGTAACTTGGTTTCACCTGTAGAAGGTACGCAATTGGAAACCGTTTACCTTGAAGGTGGTAAAGGTGCCTTGACGATCAACATCGACTACTCTGCCTCCACACAGTTCTCTTCAGCTTTTGCGGTGTTATCGCAATCGCAAGACGGCGCACCTGAAGGTGACTTGGTGGGTGTGACGATTGCCAACGATGGCTTGGTCAGTGCATCGTTCTCCAACGGTACGCAAAAGTCTTTGGCCAAAATTTTGCTGGTCAACTTCTCCAGCCCTGCTGGTTTGCGACAGATTGGTGACTCCAGCTTCTTGGCTTCTGCTGCTTCAGGCGATCCTATTTTGGGTACTGCAGGCAGTGCGGGTTTTGGCACATTGCGTGCGGGTGCCACCGAGCGCGCCAATGTGGACTTGACGCAAGAATTGGTGGACTTGATTACGGCACAACGTAACTTCCAAGCCAACGCCAAGGCCATTGAAACGTCAAGCACCATGACGTCTGCCATCATCAACTTGCGCTCATAAATCGCAACGCCCTGAAAGTCTAGGACCTCACCATGGATCGTTTAGCTTTTAACGCTGCGGCTGCCATCAATGAAGGGCGTACTGCCCGTCAAATGACAACCAATGAGTTGGCCAACGTGGCGACCCCCGGTTTCAAGCGCAGTTTTGAAGCAGCCATGCTAACCCTGAAAGTACAAGGTGCTGGCTTTGAATCGCGTTTACAACCGCAGGCCTTCAGCACCGACAACATCAACATGCGCCCTGGTGTCATTGTGAAAACAGGACGTGCTTTGGATGTGGCCATGGACGAGCAGGCAGTGATGGGCGTCACAGCGACCAACGGTGAATTGGGATTCACAAGGCGCGGTGATTTGCGTCTGAATGGCAAAGGTGTTTTGGAGTTGAGCAATGGCGCCATTGTGCGTGGCAGAAGCGGCGGCCCGATCACCATTCCTGCAGGTTTTTTGGTGTCATTCAGCAAAGATGGCTCTGTGTATGCCACCAATCCTGGTCAAGCAGATAACGCACAGCCCGTCTTAATTGACCGTATTTTGCTGCGCGATGCCAGCCAAGTGAGTTTAGAGCGACGCACAGATGGTTTGTACCAAATCACTGGCAAGCCCAACGAAGACATTCCCGACACCAACAAGTTAACCACACTGTCACCCGAGACCCTTGAAGGCTCGAATGTGAATGCCATGGAAGTGATGGTCAAACTGATGGACCAGGCGCGTTCATTTGAAATGCAAGTGAACGTCATTAAACAAAGCAAAGACACCGATGAAGCAGGCGCCAGCATGATGCGCGCGAATGCTTAAGACACGGTGATTTGATTCATACACAACGTATTTAAAAGGAGCTTGCCATGGACGCTAGCATGTGGGTTGCCAAAACTGGCTTGGATGCGCAGCAAACGCGCATGAACGTCATTTCCAATAACTTGGCCAACGTCAACACCACCGGTTTCAAACGAGACCGTGCTGTGTTTGAAGACTTGCTCTATCAAAACATTCGTCAAGCGGGCGGTCAAACTGGGGCCAACACCCAAAGTCCAACTGGCTTGATGTTGGGTACAGGTGTGCGCGTTGTGTCAACAGAAAAACAGCACGCACAAGGCAACATGGTGAACACCCAAAACCCCTTGGACATTGCCATTGCGGGCGACGGTTTTTTCCAAATTGCACAAGCGGACGGCACCATTGCTTACACACGGGATGGCAATTTCAAATTGTCCAATACCGGTCAGATTGTGACGGCATCGGGCGCATTGCTTCAGCCTGCCATCACCATACCCAACACGGCATCCAGCGTCACGTTTGGCCGAGATGGCACAGTGTCTATCGAGTTGGCTGCAGGTGGCTCTCAGGTCATTGGTCAAATTCAATTGGCTCGCTTTGTCAATCCAAGTGGCCTTCAAGGCAAAGGACAAAATTTGATGAAAGAAACGCCGGCTTCTGGTGCCCCTCAGGTGCTGCAGCCGGGTGTCACTGGTGCAGGCACCTTGATCCAAGGAACCTTAGAGGCATCTAACGTGAACGTGGTTGAGGAAATGGTCAACATGATTGAAACCCAGCGCGCTTATGAGATCAACTCCAAAGCCATCTCGGCTGTGGATGGCATGCTGAAATTCATCAACAACAATTTGTAAAGCATTGATCCATGACATCGCTCAATCAATTTCAAGCTGGGTTCAGGCGCATCGGTCAATGGCTCGCTGCAACATTGTTGTTGGGCTTGTCTGCTTGCACCACCGCCCTGCCCCCACAGGCCATGACGCATTCGCCCATGTTTGAGCCCGTCTATCCCGTGCAAAACCCACGCGATTCGCTGGCCACCGGGGCCATCTATGTGGGACGGCAAAGCGACAGTTGGTTTGGCAAAGGTCGTAATTTTCAGGTGGGTGATGTCATCACCGTTTTGCTGAACGAGTCGACACAAGCTGCCCGAACTCAAAACGGCACTGTTTCTCGAGAATCCAGCAATGACATGATCCCCAAGGGTCTGCAAAACTATGGCGCCAACTTGGGTGGCTTCATGAACGGCATCAACCTGTTGGGCGGCAAAGTGTCCAACAAGGGCACAGGTGCAGCAGACCAGCAAGCCAGTCTGAGCGGTTCCGTGGCGGTGTCGGTGGTGGAAGTGATGCCCAATGGCAACCTGGTGTTGCGTGGTGAAAAACAGCTGGCGCTGACGGAAGGCTCTGAGGTCATTCAAGTGGCCGGCATCATTCGCCCCGACGATGTTGCCCCCAACAACACCGTTCAATCACGTCGATTGGCCAATGCCCAGATTGCCTACCGCGGCACAGGCGATTTGGCCAACGCAACCAAAGCCGGCTGGGGCACCAGTGCTTTGCTCAAGATTTGGCCATTCTGACGGCGTAACCTCCAACCAAGACGTATTGCCATGAAATTAACCCTTCCAACTTGCGCTGCAGTTTTATTGTCATTGCTGCTCTGCTCGACCAATGCACTTGCCGATCGCATCAAAGACCTCACCACGGTGGCTGCCATGCGAAGCAACCAACTGATTGGTTATGGTTTGGTGGTGGGTTTGCAAGGAACAGGCGATGGCTCCGATGTGTCCTTCACCGCCCAAAGCATGAAAACGCTGTTGAACCGTTTGGGCGTGAGTCTGGAAGGTCCTCTGTCTGACTTTGAAACTGCAACCAGCGCCGGCAAAGTCGACATCAAAAACGTGGCTGCTGTGATGGTCACGGCCGAACTGCCTGGATTTGCCAAACCGGGTCAAAAAATTGACGTCACTGTCTCTGCAATCGGCAAGGCCAGCAACCTTCGTGGCGGCACATTGCTGCTCAGCAGTTTGCGCGGTGTAGACGGTGAAATTTATGCCTTGGCGCAAGGCTCGCTAACCGCCACAGGCATTGATGCTTCTGCTGCGGGCTCCAAGGTGGCCATTGGTGTCCCTACGGCTTCACGCATTCCCGGCGGCGCTACCGTGGAGCGAATGGTCGATAACCCCTTCGACAAGGCTGAACGAATTGTTTTGAACGTTCGCGAAAGCGACTTCACCACCACCAACGCCATTGTGAGCGCCGTCAACAGCCGTTTTGGCAACGATGTGGCACGCGCACTGGACGGCGTCACGATCACCCTGCAAGCGCCCCAAGATTTGAGCCAACGCGTTGCCTTCATGAGCATGATCGAGAACATGGATGTCATGCCAGGCGAACCGCCTGCACGAGTCGTGGTGAACGCCAAAACTGGCACCGTGGTGATCAGTCGAAACGTTCGTGTCACTGCTGCGGCAGTCACCCACGGTACCATTTCTGTGGCAATTGCGGCCACCAATGAAGTTTCTCAGCCGGGCCCCTTCAGCCAGGGTCAGACTACACCCGTTCAAAACGCGGAAGTGAACGTGTCTGAGCCCAACAAGCCAATGTTCTTGTTTCAGCCTGGCGTCGACTTGCGACAAATTGTGGATGCGGTCAATCAAGTGGGCGCCACGCCATCTTCATTGATTGCCATTTTGGAAGCACTCAAAAGCTCTGGCAGTTTGCGCGCTGAATTGATCGTCATTTAACAAGGCACAACACTTGCTTGTTTAAATGCAACACAGCACTCATTTGAATCATGGACATCGCCAAAAGCCAGCCCATCACCAGCTCCTACCTCGACTTTGACGGTTTGGGTCAGCTGAAGGGACAAGCGCGTGCTGATGCCAAGAGTGCCATTCGCGAAACTGCGCAGCAATTTGAGGCGCTTTTTCTGCAAATGATGATGAAGTCCATGCGTGAATCGATTGTCAAAAGTGACTTGAACGATTCAAGCACCATTGAAACATTCGAAGGCATGTTCGACAAGGAAGTGTCTGTTCAGTTGGCCAAAAAAAACAGCATGGGCCTTGCAGACATGTTGGTTAAAAATCTAGAACAACAACAAGCCAACATCGTCACAACGGCCGAAATACTGAAGCAGCGGCAAGATCCTGCCGCTTTGAATGCCGCGAAGGCCATGCCCTTGAATCCGCCAGCGGTGGGAATGTCTCTGGACAAAGTTCTGAACCCCAAACAAAACAGCTTTGCCTTGCCCAAGGCTGTCACCAGCTATTCGCTCAATGCCTTGCCAACGCCCTTGACGGGAGGTAAGCCATGACCGACCTCGTCAGCGTTGCCGCCAATGCCGTTGCCTCCTATCAACGGGCTTTGGGC
Organism: Betaproteobacteria bacterium; assembly: GCA_009928125.1. GTDB lineage: Bacteria > Pseudomonadota > Gammaproteobacteria > Burkholderiales > Burkholderiaceae_C > Limnohabitans_A. The sequence continues at coordinate 5,779 of RFVJ01000011.1, read as the reverse complement.
ACTGTTTCCAACAACATTGCCAACGTTTCAACCGATGGTTATTCACGCCAAGAAGTGGTGTTGCAAGCCAATCCTGTGGCGCGCGTTGGTACTGTGTATTTGGGCACAGGTGTGGCCATTGACACCGTCAAGCGTCAGTACGACACATTTGTCGAAGCCAACTTGCGCAACAGCAACAGTGATCTCACCAGCCAAGAGCCTATGGTCAACTACGCCAATCGCGTGATTGACATCATGGGCAGCACCTCCATGGGCTTAAGTGGGGCACTGGATCAATTCTTCAATGCCGCACGCGATTTATCTTCCGACCCTGCATCTACCGTGATGCGCGGCAGTTTTGTGCGAGATTCAGAAAACTTGGCAGCCCGATTTGGTGAGCTGTCTGCCCAACTAGATTTGGTTCAAAACGAAACCGACGAAGCCGTGAAAGGTTACGTCAATTCGATGAACACCATTTTCTCGCAGTTGGCCGTGGTCAATACCCAATTGACCAAGCAAAAAACCGCCAGCGATCAACCACCCGATTTGTTGGACCAACGCGATGTGCTGCTGAAAGATCTTTCCAGCTATGTGCACATCAATACCTTCTTTGCAGAAAATGGCTCTGTGACCGTCAGTTTGGGGCCTTCCATCACGCGCGATGTGGTGGTCAACGGCATCAAGTCATACATGGTTGGCACCGACTTCAATTCGGCTGCGCCTGAAAAAGTCAGCCTGGTACTGGACCCTTATGGCACCCCAACCCCATTGTCTGGTTTGAGCGGTGGCAAACTCTCTGGGCTGATGTCTTTCCGGGAGCAAGTGCTGGGCAGCAGTCGCAGTGCACTGGATGTGTTGGCGCAAAACTTTGTCAAAGAAACCAATGCCATCCACAGAGGTGGTATTGATGCTTATGGCAATCCAGGCACCGACTTGTTCACCATCGACAATGCCGCTGTAGGCTCTGCTGGCACCGTCAAAATTGCGTTCAACGATGCCCTGCGGGTGGCAGCAGCTGCGCAGTTTCGCGTGATCGAGGCGGCCAACAACACAGGCGACGTGGATGCCAGCATTCAATATGTCGCGCCAAGCGCCAGTGGCCCTGCCCTGCTAAGCAGCGTCTTGAGCAACAACCCCAGTGATGCTTCGGCCGTGGGCTTTAAAGCCACAGTGGGTGTTCCTTATACGGGTGTCGCTACCATCCCCAATGGCATTCAAAACATCAGCCTCTTGATGGGAGAACCCGACCCGGGGCAACAACTGCAGGTGTTCACCCGCGATGGGCGTCAATTGATTGGCGCTGCCATCAATTCAGACATGCAAAGTTTGCTGATTAAAACTGACAATGGTTTTGCGGCCAATGCCACTTACAGCAACGCCTATTTGAACGTCAAAGGCACCGAAAGTTACAAAGACTTGAATGTGTTTTACGGTGCCAAAGCCGAAGTTGGTCAGCAATTGCGTTGGGACATGGCGGAGGCCGATCCCACCAAACACACGGCGTTGGCCTCTACCAATTTGCCTGCTCAACTCACCAGCAGCAGCATTCAAACTGGCATGACCAGTGTGGCATCTGGTTTGTTCACATTGAACGGTAAAACACTCACAGCGCTGGACGCCACCACACAACAGTCCAATGTCACCATTGCCTCTACGGCGGGCTTGAGTACCAACACAAGCCAGCCAGCTTCGGGCAATTACAACCTGTACATCAACGGCACCACGGTCACAGTGACCATGGTTCAGGGTGAGTCTGTCACAGATCGACTCACGCGCGTGGCCAGCGCCATCAACGCAAAAACCAATTTGCATGGCGCAACTGCCACCCTAGGGTCCGGCGGGGTTTTGGAGTTGAGTGCCACTGCCAGCAGCTTGTCTGTTTGGTATGACGCCAGTGTGCAAGGCTTGTCTGCAGCCAGTTTTGGCTTGGAAAAAAATGGGGCGGTTGCACAAGTTTCTAAACTTTCGATTGCAGCATCGGTCAACCCAGCGTTGCCAAGCTTCACGGAGACCAGCAGCTATTTGCAATTCAACAATGCAGGCAGCTCGTCCGAAAGCATGCGCCCAATCAACAGCGCCACGCCCGACATCACCAGCGGCAAATTGTCATTTTTCAACAACCAGTTGTACTTGGGAAATGGCACTTCTGCAAGTTTGATTGGACAAATTGATGCCACTTTTGATGGCTACAACGGGCGTGCATTGCGCATCAACTATCCGGCACCCTTTGTCAACGCCGACTTCAGTGCCGACGCTGTTGGTTCTACCAGCATCACAGGTTGGACCACGGTCAATCGCCGCGTTAAATTAGACGGCACCGACAGCCTGGGTGGTTTTGCCACCCCCATTGACACCAGCACCGCGCCTGGCGGTGGTTTAGAGGCAGAAAATCTGAGTGGTGGCACCTATACAACCGTGCTGTCTTCCAACAACAGCAGCTTGAGCGGTTCTGGAAAATCAGTCGAGCTCAGCTCCACTCTCAGCAATGTGATTCAAACCCCTTCTGGTCAAGGTGGCGTGGTGCATGGCCCCGCATTGATCAGCAACTCCAGTGTGATCTTGAAAGCAGGCGATCAAATTTCGTTCGACTGGCAAGCCACAGGGGGCAGTGATGCATACGACGTGTATGCCTATCTGTTGGACATCAACACAGGCGCCAAAGTTGAATTGCTCAATCAAACCGGCAACAACGCCAGTGCCACCACCAGCTGGGCCACCAAAACCCACACCCTGACCACAGCTGGCAATTACAAGTTTGTTTTTGTGTCTGGCACATGGGATGCCACAGGCGGCGGTGCGGCGGGCGCCAAGCTTTATGTCGACAATGTAACCACCACCGCCAGCACACAAGCTGCGCTAACCGCCAACCAAATCAGTGATCTTAAAAGTGCTGTGGGCTACAACTACACCCACAGTGCCAGCACGGTGATCAATGGTCAAACCATTTCGGCCACCACCACCAGTGCCATTGGCACAGCCGCCTCCATCAACAATTACGCCAGCATCATGAATGCCAATGGCGCCACTGCCTTGGCCAACGCCATCAACACCAAAGTCAGTCAGGGCGTCATCACCCCAGCGCGTCCGCTGGCGATGTGCAAATCAGCGCCACAGTGGCCGGTACAGAGTTTTCCTTGGCCAATGCCACCACCGGGACCAGCAACGTCACCGTGAGCGCGCAGGCCATCACAGCCAACTCGCGCGGCACCAACAACGTTTGGGGCATTGCTGGCGCAACAGCCACCACCACAGGTGCCAACGCCATTGCGGGTGTGGCCACAGTGACTGCGCGCAATGCCATTCAAGCCAGTGACTTGGCGCGTTGGATCACGGCCGCCAATGTGGATGGCATTACGGCCACTGCCAAAAACGAAATTCGCGTTCCCCTGACTCAAATCAATTTGAGCTTGCCGCTGTCCATTACACAAACAGGCATTGCCACACCTGCAACCACCTTGATTGCCAACGGCGCCACGCCACTGTCGAGTGTCAACGCCCTGGTGACAGCCATCAACAACCAGTCTGGCGTGACCAAGGTCATGGCCAAATTGACCGACGATGGCTTCCTGATTCTCACCAATGCGGCTGGCTACGAAGGACAAGACATCAGCATTGCTGCCACCACAGCCACCAATGCATTGGGGTTGAAGCCACAAACCTACGGGGGTCAAATTACCCTCACGCGTCCCTTGGTGGAGGGCAAAGACACCCCCATCGAATTGGGTTTTGGTACAGGCACGCCAGCCGATTTGGCCAAGTTGGGCTTTAAAACAGGCGCTTACATCAAAGGCGTTCCCAACGAAGACTTGCTGGTATTTTTAACTGGCGCAGGCGACGCCAAAATTTCTGCCAGCTACACAGGTAGCCCCGTAGATGCCAAACAAGCCATGCGGACCAACCCGCTGGAAGTGCGTTTTGACACGGCCACACGCTTTACCATTGTGGACACCCTGACTGGCACCAAAGTGGCCGAACGCAATTTCAACCCCTTGCAGTTAGAGCCTGCATTTGTTTACCAAGGCATTGAAATCTCGTTCTCTAGCCCACCCAAGGCTGGTGATATTTTTACCATCGACGGCAACCGCGATGGCACTGGCAACAACGAAAACATGTTGCAAATGATTGACCTAGAAAGCGAGCCCGTGATGGGTGGCGGCAAAACATTTGCAGCGTCTTACATCGACACTGTGAACGACATGGGCAACATTGCCCGCCAGGCCTCGATTGCGCAATCGGCCTTGCAAGTGGTGTACGACCAAGCTGTGACAGCCCGCGACGGCATATCGGGCGTTAGCCTGGACCAAGAAGCTGCCGACTTGATCAGGTACCAACAAGCCTACCAAGCGGCGGCCAAAATTTTGCAAATCAGCAGCCAACTGTTTGACAGTGTGCTGCAAGTGCGTTGAAGACTGGAACTTGAATCATGATGAAAATTTCAACCCACCTGATGTTTGAACGCGGCTCGTCGCAAATGAGCACTGTGCAAAGCAAGCTGACCCAAACCCAAGCGCAGTTGGCCCAGGGCAAACAAGTGATCAATGCCAGCGACGCGCCCGACCAAGCGGCCACCATTCAGCGTCTTAAGTCTATTTTGAACCGCCAAGACAGCTACCAAAGCAGTTTGAACACCATCAAAAGCCGCTTGCAAGGTGAAGAAAGTACCTTGCAAAGTGTGAGCGATTTGCTGGTTCGCGCCAAAGAGGTGGCCGTTCAAGGCGCCAACGACACCCTCAACCCAGGCGACCGCAAAGCCTTGGCCACCGAATTGCGCGCCTTGCGCGATCAAATGCTCAGCTTGGCCAACACCAAAGACAGCAATGGTAACTATTTGTTTGCAGGTAGCCGTGTCAAGCAACCCGCCTTTGCAGAAAACTCCAGCGGTGTGCCCGTTTACCAAGGCGACCAAACCCGCATGAATGTGCGGGTGGGCGAGCAGCGCAGCATTCCCATCAACCGCACAGGCACCGATGCTTTTGTGCCAGTGGCGCGCACGGATGCCGACGGCACCACAGTAGGCGTTGGTTATTTCAAGGTGATGGACGACTTGATTGCAGGGTTAAACAATTCCACAACTTGAATGTGGTGGACCAGCAAACTGCCGTGATTGAAGACACCACCCTGAATTTGAAAACCACCTTGTCGTCCATTGAAGACCTGGACTACGCCAGCGCCATTACCAAAATGAACCAGCAAATGTTGAGTTTGGAAGCGGCGCAAAGTAGTTTTGCCAAGGTGAGTCAGTTGAATTTATTCAACTTCATCAAATAATTCCCATCTGTTAAATCATGGTTACGGCAACAACCTCTACCACGGCGACAACGTCCAGTAGCACGGCCAGTGGTGTTCCCACTGGAAATGCTGCGGCCAAATCGGCTGCGGCTAAACTGGTCAGCTCTTTAGGCTCGGGCTCGGGCGTTGATGTCAACTCCTTGGCTAACAGTTTGGTAGAGGCAGAAAAAGCCCCTCGCCAAGCCGAACTCAACACCAAAGTGACCAAAGCAGAGGGCGGCATTTCTGGTTATGCCGCCATCAAGTTTGTGCTGGGTGATTTGCAAACAGCATTCAGCAACCTGAAAAACCAAAGCTCCTTCAACACCTTGGTGCCGCAAAACAGCCAGCCTTCGGCCGTTAACGTAACCACCACAGCCACAGCCACCACGGGCAGTCACACCATTGCCATCACGCAACTGGCTCAACAACAACGAAGCATCTCGGCAGACAATGTGCCGGGATTTGCCACGCCGCTGTCGCAGGTGAACGGTGGCGCAGCTTTCAGCCTGGTTCTGAAAAACAGCATTGA
>RFVJ01000002.1 GCA_009928125.1 Betaproteobacteria bacterium | reverse complement strand
AATTGGCGCTGATAAATAGCGCGTGTGCCTGTCAAACGTGCGGGGATGATTTTGCCGTTTTCGGCGATGAAGTCGCGCAATGTGTCGACGTCTTTGTAATCAATCTCTTCGACGCCTGTGACTGTGAAGCGGCAGAAACGCTTGCGCTTGAACAGCAATGACTGGGTGTTGCGCTTTGGACGCTTGTCTTTGTTGAATTTTTTGAAAGTGGCCATGGGGCCTCCTGAAAATTAAAGTGTCTTGAATTCTTGAATATGCAGAATCACATTTTTTCCGTTTTTGGGGGTGGCCAAAAAACCGCTGAATTTCCAAACACTGCCTACAGGCTGCGTTTGAATTCGCTCTGCAACAGATCCGATGGCAACAGCTTTGACTGTGGCTTTGACCTGTCTGAGAGTTCCCGCTTCTTGAATGCTAGAGCTGTGCTCTAGGACCAAGTCAATGACTGGCAAGCCAGCCGGTGTGTATCGAATTGCTTTTTGCTCAGCGATACCAGCGGTCAATTCAACGTGATTTTGTTCCGTCACTCCCGACAACGAATGTGATTAGCCAGCAAATTCGGCTTGTTGGGCTTTACGAGCTTCTTCGCGCTCGACTTGTTTCATCATGGAAGATGGGCCTGTCTCGGCTTTCTTCTTCAGAACAGTCATGTGACGCAAAACGGCATCGTTGAACTTGAAGGCGTGTTCGAGTTCGGCCATCACAGCCTGATCAGCTTCAATGTTCACGCACAAGTAGTGGGCTTTGCCCAACTTGTTAATTTGGTAGGCCAACTGGCGGCGACCCCAGTCTTCGACACGGTGAATCTTGCCACCGCCGGCAACGATCATGCCTTTGTAGCGCTCCAGCATGGCTGGAACTTGTTCGCTCTGATCCGGATGAATCAGCAAAATGATTTCGTAATGACGCATTGAGACTCCTTTTGGGTTTTACCTTGAAGGTATTTGAAAAAGCTACCCCCAGCGTCGGATGGGGTGCAGCAAGGTCAGCCCGCGATTATAGCCCAGGATTTAGAGCCCTGGAAAGGGGTTTTCTGTGCGCACAGGGGACGTATCGTCAGAGGACTCGGCCTGTGGCCAGACCCAACTGGCCAGCCAAATCACCAAGAAACCCACAGGGACTCCCAAAATCCCAGCCGAAATGGGTTGAATCCCCGCAATCATGCCGCCTGAAGGTGCCAGTCCAAATAAAGCTCGAACTGCAGGCGCATTGAAAATCATGTAGGCCATGGTCACACCCAAGCCCATCAACATCCCTAGAACAACTGCCTGTCGGCCAGTCCGCCGCCAAAAAATGCCCATGACCATGCCGGGAAAGAAAGCCGATGCGGCCAGAGAGAATGAAGCAGAAACCAAAGCCAGGATTTCGGCAGGCTTCCATGCTGCGACCAAAGCAGCCAACATGGCCACCGCCAAGAGCGCAAATTTGGACAAAATCACCCTGCCCTCGGCTGTTTCGACGCCATTTTGATTGCCAAGGCGCATGTCATGCACAAACGCATTGCTGATGGTCAACAACAAGCCGTCCGCTGTGGAAAGCGCTGCTGCAAATCCGCCTGCAGCCACCAGGCCTGAAATGACATACGGCAAACCTGCCATTTCTGGGCTGGCCAGCATCACCACGTCAGCGCCCAACTTCAACTCACCAAATTGCAAGATGCCATCGAGATTGACATCGGCCACCTCGACCAATGCACTGTCCACGCGAGACCACTGGGCGAGCCAATTTGGCAACTCTGAAATACGACTTCCCACCAAATTGTTCATGACTTCAAATTTGACGAGGACTGCCAAGGCCGGGGCGCTCAAATACAAAATAGCAATGAAGAAAAGCGACCAAGCCACCGAAAGCCTTGCTTCAGCCTCGTTGGGCACCGTGTAGAAACGCGTGAGCAAATGGGGCAAACCCGCCGTTCCTGCCATCAAACAAAAGATGAGGGCCACAAAATTCAGGCGCGACTGGTTGAACACATCTTGTTCATCCGCCGTACCGTTGGGATCCCCCTGAAATGCGGCGCCATGCAAAGGCATGCCGCCGAGAGGCTTGGCTCTTTCGTAATTTTCGTGCATGGCGCGTTGCCATGTTTCTTTGGCAACCACTGCATTTGGCGGCAGCGCTTGAAGTTCCCGACGAGCCTGCGCAATCAAAGAGAATTCCGCATTTTGCAATTTCAAATCACTCACCCGTTGGGTCAAGGCCTCTCGCTCTCGCTGCAAAGACTGCTCAACATTGACAAGGCGCGCTTTGTAGGCTTCAGCGCGAATCTGGAATTCTTGGCGCACGGCCACTTCAGCAGGATCGGAAATCAGTCGCTGTTCAAGTTCGGCAATTTTTGACAACTGTGCACTGTAGGCAAGAGGTGCCAAGGGCGTGCCCAATTGTTGATAGGCCAACCAAGACACTGGAATCAAAAAAGCCATCAACAAAATCATGTACTGTGCAACTTGTGTCCAAGTGATCGCTCGCATGCCACCCAAAAACGAGCACAACAAGACGCCCCCCAAGCCCAACAAAATGCCAATTTCAAACTGCACGCCAGTCAATCGTGAAGCAATCAAACCAATGCCATAAATTTGAGCAACAACATAAGTGAACGAGCACAAGATTGCAGCCCATGCCGCCAACAGACGTGGCCACTTTCCACCATACCGTTGACTGAAAAAATCAGGCAAGGTGTACAAATTCATCGCGCGCAAATGCGGAGCAATCAACAGGGCCACCAAACAAAAACCGCCTGTCCATCCCATTACATAGGCCAAGCCACCGGCTTGACCACCGCTGCCAGAAAAGCCCTGCAGGTACAAAGCACCCGCCAAGCTGATGAAGGACGCCGCACTCATCCAATCAGCCGCAGTGGCCATGCCGTTGTAAAACGCTGGAATGCGGCGACCCGCCACGTAATATTCTTCAGCATGGGTGGTACGCCCCGCCACACCAATCAACGCATACAACATCACGGTTGTGAACAAAAAAATGGGGCCAATCAAATTCCTTGAGAGGCCCTCATGTTCCGCATAAGCCATGACGCCCATCAGACTCAGCAGCAAGGCAAGGAACAAGAGCACATTGCGATGCAAACGCCATTTGTAGATGGCGTATTTTGTCTGAAAGGACGTGTTTGAATTCAATCGACTTTTCCGAGTTGCGTCCAGGTATCAACCACCGTATCGGGATTCAAAGAAATCGAACTGATACCTTGTGCCATCAGCCATTTGGCGAAGTCAGGATGGTCGCTAGGACCTTGACCACAAATGCCCACGTACTTCCCTTGGCTCAAGCAAGCCTTGATGGCTTGTGCAATGAGCGTTTGCACGGCCAAATCACGTTCATCAAAGTCGAGCGCCAACAACGCCAAGCCCGAATCACGGTCCAACCCTAAAGTCAGTTGAGTCAGATCATTGGAGCCAATGGAGAAGCCATCGAAGTACTCAAGGAACTTGTCGGCCAAGATGGCATTGCTGGGCACTTCACACATCATGATGACTTTGAGTTCGTCTTGACCCCGCTTGAGACCATGCTTGGCCAGCAATTGCGTGACGCGGTCGGCTTGGCCCAAAGTTCGCACAAAGGGCACCATCACTTGCACATTGGTTAAACCCATCTCACCCCGAACGCGCTTGATGGCTTCGCACTCCATGGCAAAGGCTTCACCAAAATCCTCGCTGATGTAACGCGCTGCACCGCGGAAACCCAGCATTGGATTTTCTTCTTCTGGCTCGTAGCGACTGCCACCAATGAGTTTTCGGTATTCGTTGCTCTTGAAATCGGACAAACGAACAATGACAGGCTTGGGCCAAAACGCAGCAGCGATACTGGCCACACCTTCGGTGACTTTGTCGATGTAAAAAGCTTTGGGTGAAGCGTGGCCACGGGCCACAGATTCAACAGCCTTCTTCAAGTCGGCATCAATGTTGGGGTAATCCAAAATGGCCTTGGGATGCACACCAATGTTGTTGTTGATGATGAACTCCAAGCGTGCCAAGCCCACACCTTGGTTGGGCAATTGTGCAAAGTCAAACGCCAATTGCGGGTTGCCCACGTTCATCATGATCTTGGTGGCGATCTCAGGCATGGTGCCGCGTGACACCTCGGTCACTTCCATTTCCAGCAATCCATCGTAAATGTGACCTGTGTCACCCTCGGCGCAACTGACCGTGACCAAGGTGCCATCTTTCAATTGTTCGGTGGCGTGTCCGCAACCCACCACAGCAGGAATGCCCAACTCACGAGCAATGATGGCAGCATGGCACGTACGGCCGCCACGATTGGTCACAATGGCACTGGCCCGTTTCATCACTGGCTCCCAATTGGGATCCGTCATGTCGGTGACCAACACGTCGCCAGCTTGAACTTGGTCCATTTCGGCAATGCTGTGAACCAATCGAACGGGGCCCGTGCCAATTTTCTGACCAATGGCCCGACCTTCAGCCAAGACCGCGCCCTTGCCTTTGAGTTTGTAGCGCAACTCAGCCGTGCCCTTGGATTGGCTTTTGACAGTCTCTGGTCGCGCTTGCAAGATGTACAAAAGGCCATCTGTGCCATCCTTGCCCCACTCAATGTCCATGGGTCGGCCATAGTGTTTCTCAATGACCATGGCATATTGCGCCAACTGGGTGATGTCGGCATCGCTGAGGGAGTAACGGTTGCGCATCTCCATGCCAACGTCAACTGTTTGAACCAACTTGCCGGTACTGGCCTTTTCTTCAGGGGTTGAAAAAACCATCTGAATCAATTTAGAACCCAGGTTGCGTCGTATGACGGCTTGTTTGCCAGCAGCCAACATGGGCTTGTGAACATAAAACTCGTCAGGATTCACGGCCCCCTGCACCACCGTCTCGCCCAAGCCGTAGCTGGACGTGATGAAAACAACATCTTCAAAACCAGTTTCGGTGTCGATGGTGAACATCACACCGGCAGCGCCCAAGTCGGAGCGAACCATGCGCTGCACACCTGCCGACAACGCCACCTCGGCATGCGCGAAACCTTTGTGCACGCGATAACTGATCGCGCGGTCGTTGTACAGCGACGCAAACACCTCTTTCATTTTGTGCAACACGTCGTCAATGCCCACCACATTGAGGAAGGTTTCTTGCTGACCCGCAAAAGAGGCATCTGGCAAATCTTCCGCGGTCGCTGAAGAACGAACTGCAAAAGAAGCTTGTGCATTGCCCGCACTCAATGCGGCAAATTGATCGCGTATGGCTTTTTCCAAATCGGCCGGAAAAGGCTGGGCTTCGACCATGGCACGGATTTCAGCGCCAACCGTTGCCAAGGCGCGAACATCTTCAACGTCCAAGGCGTCCAGTTTTTGGTTGATGCGATCCACCAAACCATCGTGTTTCAAAAAAGCACGAAACGCATAAGCCGTGGTTGCAAACCCTGTAGGTACACGAACACCGCCTGGCAGTTGAGAAATCATCTCCCCCAAGCTGGCGTTTTTACCGCCCACAGACTCGACATCTGTCATTCGAAGTTGTTCAAAGGGAACGACCAAGGCGTCCTTTGCAAAAAGGTTAGACATAAAAGCTCCAAAGTTAAAAAATCGGCATTGCAGCCCGAACCGACCCTCAGAATCTTGCTTGTTGTTGGAATTGATTCTGAAGCGCCAGCGGGGGGTAGATAATGGATGTGATTTTAGGACGCAACGCCCCGCCTTCAAGCTTAGAATTTCAACAATGCCCCATAGAACCGTATTTTTCATCTCCGACGGCACTGGAATCACCGCCGAAACCTTTGGCAACGCCATCTTGGCCCAGTTCGAGATGAAAACAAGGCATGTCCGATTGCCCTTTGTCGACTCCGTCGACAAGGCACATCAGGCTGTCCGCCAAATCAATCACACGGCTGAGATTGAGAACATCAAGCCCATTGTGTTCACCACATTGGTGAACATGGAGGTCTTGGAAGTCATCCGGGAGGGTTGCAAAGGCATGCTGCTGGACATGTTTGGCACCTTTGTGAACCCACTGGAACAAGAGTTGGGCTTGAAGTCACACCACCGGGTGGGCCGCTTCTCGGATGCCAGCAAAAGCAAGGAATACCACGACCGCATTGAGGCCATCAACTTCTCTTTGTCGCACGATGATGGCCAAACCAGCCGAGACCTGGAGTCTGCTGAGGTGATTTTGGTGGGCGTCAGCCGCAGCGGCAAAACACCGACCAGCCTTTACCTGGCCATGCAGCACGGCCTGAAGGCTGCCAATTACCCCCTGATTCCGGAAGACTTTGAACGCAAGCAATTGCCGCCAGCATTGGTGCCTCACCGCAAAAAGATTTTTGGCCTCACCATCCACCCTGAGCGTTTGTCAGAAATTCGAAGCGAGAGACGTCCAAACTCCAAGTACGCCAGTTTGCAAAACTGCATCCAAGAGGTGGCCGACGCTGAAGCCATGATGCGAAGGTCTGGCATTCGATGGCTTTCAACCACGCACAAATCGATTGAAGAAATTGCCACCACCATCCTGCAGGAAATCAAGCCCGAGCGCTTGATTTATTGATGCAGGGTTGCAGCCAATTTTTCTGCACAGCGCTTCGCCATCGCCAGATCTTTGGCCTCCACCATCACACGGACCAAAGGTTCTGTCCCGCTGGCACGAATGAGAATACGACCGGAATCGCCCAACTCAGTCTCCACGGCTTGGGTGACGGCAGCCAATTGCGGGCTGTCTTTCCAGTTTTGGTCTTTGGCAATGCGCACATTGATCAAAACCTGAGGGAACAAGGTGACTTCGGCCAACAATTGCGACATGGTCTGCCCCGTGGCGACGCATGCTTGCAAAACTTGCAAGGCACTGATCAGGCCATCGCCTGTGGTGTGTTTGTCCAAGGCCAACAAGTGACCCGAGCCCTCACCCCCCAGCAACCAAGATTTTTCAAGCAGCGCCTCTAGAACATACCTGTCACCGACTTTGCTGCGAATGAATTCGATGCCCTTGCGTTTCAATGCCAGTTCAACTGCCATGTTGGTCATGAGGGTGCCCACCACACCAGGCACCACTTCATCACGCGCAATGCGATCGCTGACCATCAAATACAACAATTCATCACCGTTGTACAAGCGGCCTGTGTTGTCCACCACTTGAAGCCGATCGGCGTCGCCATCCAAAGCAATGCCGTAATTGGCACCGTGTTGCTGAACGGCTGCCACCAGCGCTTCTGGGTGCGTTGCGCCCACACCTTTGTTGATGTTCAGGCCATCGGGAGAACAGCCAATGGCAATCACATCCGCACCCAATTCATGGAAAACTTTGGGTGCAATTTGATAGGCAGCGCCGTTGGCAGCATCCACCACAATTTTCATGCCCTTGAGGGTGAAGTCATTGCTGAAGGTGCTCTTGCAAAATTCAATGTAGCGACCAGCCGCATCGTCTAGGCGCTTGGCCTTTCCCAAGTCGGCCGAAGACACCCAAACGGGCGGCTCATCCACCAAGGCTTCCACTTTGCTTTCCCACTCGTCACTGAGTTTGGCACCTTTGGCACTGAAGAATTTGATGCCATTGTCATCGTAAGGATTGTGGCTGGCACTGATCACGACGCCCAGTGAAGCGCGTTGGGCGCGCGTGAGGTAAGCCACCGCAGGTGTTGGCACAGGCCCTAGCAAGACAACATCAACACCCGCAGAATTGAAGCCCGATTCGAGTGCACTCTCCAACATGTAGCCCGAAATGCGTGTGTCCTTGCCGATGAGCACCACCGGATGTTGATCGGTCTGACGCAAAACACGTCCTACGGCGTGTGCCAAGCGCATCACAAAGTCTGGCGTGATGGGCGCTTGACCCACCGTGCCTCGGATACCGTCTGTACCAAAATACCGTCGTGTCATGTTTGTCTACTTTAAAGGCCTGCTCGTCAGTGCAGTGTTGCCTTTATTTTAGGCCTTTGCAGCTTGCCAAAATCGCAAGGCTTGCACGGTTTCCAAAACATCGTGCACACGAACAAGTGAGGCGCCATTTTGAACAGCCATCAATGCAGCGCTGATGCTGGCACCGACCCTGTTCTGAGGCTCAGGCACCATGCCATTGACGGCCGTTAACTTGCCCAGTGAACCTTTGCGAGACCAACCGGCCAACAAGGGGCGCCCCACACTCAAGAGTTCAGATTGCCGGTTCAATAAACTGAGATTTTGGTCTAAGGTTTTGCCAAATCCGATGCCAGGGTCCAGAACAATGCGGCTCGGATCGACACCGTTCTCCGTCAAGACTTGCAACCTCTGGGACAGAAAATCTTTGACCTCTGAAATTGCATCACCCTTCATGGGTTGCGCCAACATGGTTTGAGGATCTCGGTGCATGTGCATCAGGCATACCCCACAACCGGCATGTTGGGAAACGACCTCCACGGCCCCCGCTTGGCGCAGGGCCCAGATGTCGTTGACGATGTCAACGCCCATGTCCAGCACCACTTTCATCACGTCGGGTTTGGCAGTGTCGACCGACAGCGGCACATGCCACCGCAAGGCTTCTTTGATAAAGGGCACGATACGCGCCAGTTCTTCATCCAAGCTGACGGACTTCGCCCCTGGCCGTGACGATTCCCCACCAATGTCCAAGATGTCAGCACCTTGCGCCAACATTGTTTGCGCATGGTCCAAGGCTTGTTTCAGATGGGTGTACTGCCCCCCATCTGAAAATGAATCAGGCGTCAGATTCACGATGGCCATGACTTTGGGTTGAGTCAGGTCAATGCTGAATCGAGAGGTTTGCCACACTGAAGTTGTCATGTGCTGTGATCTGTCCAAAAAATAACGGGGCCGAAGCCCCGTCATACATCAAAAATGATCAGGCCGCATTGGGCTCAGGATCAGCTTTGACAGCTGGCGTACCGCCGGCATCGTCATTGCCCGAAGGCGGGATGCGTGGAGTCCAGTCTTTGGGGGCTTGTGGCTCACGGCCGGCCATGATGTCATCGATTTGTGCAATGTCGATGGTTTCCCATTCCAACAAAGCCTTGGCCATGGCGTGCATCTTGTCGCTGTTTTCTTCAATCAAACGGCGCGCCAAGTTGTACTGCTCATCGATGATGCGCCTGACCTCTGAATCGACCTTTTGCATGGTGGACTCCGACATGTTGGTGGTTTTGGTAACGGAACGTCCCAAAAACACTTCACCTTCGTTTTCTGCATACACCATAGGGCCCAAGGCGGTGGTCATGCCATATCGCATGACCATGTCGCGCGCAATTTGAGTGGCACGCTCGAAATCGTTGCTGGCGCCCGTGGTCATTTGTTTCATGAACACTTCTTCAGCAATGCGACCGCCAAACAGCATGCTGATCTGATTCAACATGTATTCGCTGTCGTAGCTGTAACGGTCTTTTTCGGGCAGACTCATGGTGACGCCCAAAGCCCGTCCGCGAGGAATGATGGTGACTTTGTGCACAGGATCGCACTTGGGCAACAACTTGCCAATGAGGGCGTGTCCCGACTCATGGTAAGCCGTGTTACGTCGCTCTTCCTCAGGCATGACCATGCTCTTGCGCTCGGGGCCCATCAGAATTTTGTCTTTGGCTTTTTCGAAGTCTTGCATTTCCACAACGCGCGCGTTGCGACGAGCAGCCATCAGGGCTGCCTCGTTGCACAAGTTGGCCAAATCAGCACCGCTCATGCCAGGTGTTCCGCGGGCAATGACGCCAGGGTTCATGTCTTGGCCAATTGGGATTTTGCGCATGTGCACAGCCAAGATTTGCTCGCGACCACGGATGTCGGGCAAGGTGACATACACCTGGCGGTCAAAGCGACCTGGACGCAACAAGGCCGCATCCAAGATGTCGGGACGGTTGGTAGCCGCCACCACAATGACGCCTAAATTGGTTTCAAACCCGTCCATCTCCACCAGCATTTGGTTGAGGGTTTGTTCGCGTTCATCGTTGCCACCGCCCAGGCCAGCGCCCCGCTGACGGCCCACCGCATCAATTTCGTCAACGAAAATAATGCAAGGTGCATTTTTCTTCGCGTTTTCAAACATGTCGCGAACACGCGCTGCACCCACACCTACAAACATTTCAACGAAATCAGAACCTGAGATGCTGAAGAATGGTACTTTGGCCTCGCCTGCAATGCTCTTGGCCAGCAATGTTTTACCTGTACCGGGGGGGCCAACCAGCAGCAAGCCACGTGGAATGCGCCCACCCAGTTTTTGAAAGCGTTGCGGATCCTTCAAAAAGTCCACAACTTCTTTCACCTCTTCTTTGGCCTCATCACAACCGGCCACGTCGGCAAAGGTCACTTGATTGGCGTTTTCGTCCAGCATGCGAGCTTTGCTTTTTCCAAAACTGAAAGCACCGCCCTTGCCGCCACCCTGCATTTGCCGCATGAAATATATCCAAACACCAATGAGCAGCAGCATGGGGCCCCAGCTGACCAGCAGGCTCATGAGCAATGAGCCCTCCTCGCGAGGTTTCACGTCAAATTTGACACCATTGGCGATCAGGTCGCCCACCAAACCGCGATCAAGGTAGGTGGCGGTTGTTTTGATTCGGCGATCGTCGGTGGTGACGGCCACAATTTCAGTTCCGCCCTGGCCTTCTTGGATGGTGGCCGTTTTGATTCGGTTACTGCGGACTTCTTCGAGGAAATCGGAATAACCCAAATAGCCACTTCCCGCACCGGTGCGGTTGTCAAATTGTTTGAATACGGTGAACAGCACCATGCCAATCACCAGCCATACGGCAATCTTGGAAAACCAGGGGTTGTTCAAGAAGAGCTCCCATCAAATCGTCTAATTGGTCTTCATTCTAGGCTTTTGAAAGCCCAGAACATCTAATTTCACTTGACTAAGCCTTAAAAGTGCAGGGAAATTGACCCTCACGCACCTTGGAAGCAACAGTCAAAGGGGAACAGGCCTGTTTTTAGGCTCAATTCCCACCAAAAACTGCTCGGACGATTTGTCGCGAGAGGCCTTGGGTTTGATGGGCTTGACCACCTTGAAAGAATCCTTGAAAAGCTTCACCAATTGGCTGTAGCCGCTACCGTGAAACACCTTGACCACCAAGGCACCATGGGGCTTGAGGTGCGTTTGGGCAAATTCAACAGCCAATTCAATAAGGTGCGAAATACGAGCCGCATCCACAGAGTCTATGCCCGACAAATTGGGTGCCATGTCAGAAACCACGAGATCCACTGGACGGTCCCCCACAATGGCCTGCAATTGGGCTAAAACCGCTTCATCCGTGAAGTCGCCTTGAATGAAGTGAACGCCCTCCACGGGCTCCATCGGCAACAAATCGACCGCCAAAATGGTGCCATTCAAGTCGCCAACGGCAGCCCCCTGAGGTGATAAGCGTCGGCGCACATATTGACTCCACGCCCCTGGGGCAGACCCCAAATCCACCACCAGGTGACCCGGCTTGATCAAGCCAAAGGTTTCGTCGATTTCCTTCAATTTGTAGGCCGCCCTTGCACGGTAGCCCTCTTTTTTGGCCAATTTGACGTAAGGGTCGTTGACGTGGTCGTTCAACCACGACTTGTTGACTTTTTTACTTTTGGTTTTTACTTTCATGTTCTTCCGTTCAAGCAGGGATAATAGCGCCATGCCTCAAATTCAATTGACTCCCGCTCAACGCAAGGTTCACCGAGCCGAAGCGCACCACCTCGACCCCGTTGTCATGGTTGGCAACGATGGCCTCACTCCAGCCGTTGTCAAAGAAACCGACGCGGCCCTGAAGGCGCACGGTTTGATCAAAATTCGTGTTTTAGGGGATGACCGTGTTGCCCGAGAAGCCATGTTCAACCAGCTGGCCGAAGAACTGAGCGCCGCACCCATTCAACACATTGGCAAGTTGTTGGTGCTGTGGCGCCCTGTGCCTGAAAAGGAAAAAACCTTTTCCGAGGATCGCATGGCCGGTCCCCGCGATTTTAAGGTCTTGAAGTACAGCAGCCGTGGTGGGCAGCGACCCGAAGTCAAAACATTGCGTGTGTTGGGCAACCAACGCCTGACATCTGGCGGTCAAGTCAAACGTGCCAAGGTCAAGCAAAAGTCGATCAAAAAGCGCAACCTTGCCTAAGCCATGACTGCGCAGTCTGCTCAACGCCACATCATTTGCATGAAATGGGGCACCAAGTACGGCCCCGAGTACGTGAACCGTTTGTACGCCATGGTGCGCAGGCACCTGAGCGGCGAATTCAACATGGTTTGCCTAACTGACGATGTCCATGGCATCCGCAGTGAGGTTCAATGCTTGCCGATTCCACCTTTGGATTTACCGCCTGGCATTCCCGAGAGGGGCTGGACCAAGTTGGCATCTTTTGCACAAGACCTGCATGGCCTTCGAGGCACCGCGTTGTTCTTAGATGTTGATGTCGTCATCGTGGGCAACATGGATGGTTTTTTTGAAGCACCCGGTGACTTCATGATCATTCACGACTACAAGCGCCCCTGGCGCATAACGGGCAACTCATCGGTTTACAGATATGAATTGGGTGCTCACCCCGATGTACTGGCGTATTTTCGCGAGAACTTTGAAAGCATCCGCAAACAGTTCAGAAATGAACAAGCCTATCTGTCTGACTTTTTGCACAAGCAAGGCAAGCTGGCCTACTGGCCCGCTGAGTGGTGCCCGAGTTTCAAGTACCACAGCATCCCCCCATGGCCAAGCAATTACTGGACCGCGCCCTACATTCCCAAAGATGCGCGCATTGTGATTTTCCACGGCGAATGCAACCCACCCGATGCACTGGCTGGCAAACGCAATCGAAAATTTCGATTCATCAAGCCAGCACTCTGGGTGGCCGATCACTGGAAGGAATAAAAAAGGCGTTCAACAGAACGCCTTTTTGCATGGATGAAGGTGTGTCCTCAGATGTACGACACCGCCACTATCTCGTAACGTTTCTCGCCGCCTGGCGCTTGCACCACAGCCACATCGCCCTCTTCTTTGCCAATGAGCGCACGGGCAATCGGGCTGCTGATGTTGATCAAGCCCAATTTAAGATCGGCTTCGTCTTCACCGACGATTTGGTACTTGACCACTTCGCCGGTGCTTTCTTCTTCCAACTCAACGGTGGCACCAAACACCACACGGCCACCGGCATCAACAGATGCAGGGTCAATGATTTGCGCAGCAGACAGTTTGCCTTCTACCTCTTGAATGCGACCTTCCACAAAACCTTGGCGGTCTTTGGCAGCTTCGTATTCAGCGTTTTCACTCAAGTCGCCTTGAGCGCGCGCCTCTGCAATGGCATTGATCACTGAAGGACGCTCCACCGTTTTCAATTGGTGAAGTTCTGCCTTCAGCTTTTCAGCACCGCGCAGGGTAATTGGAATGGTCGCCACTTCTTTGTCTCCGAAATGTTAAGCGGTCAACATGGCATGCATTTCTTGTACAGAAATGACATCCAGTTTGTCCATGTATTTCATGCCCTCAACAGCCGCTTCTGCGCCTGCGATGGTTGTGAATGTGGTCACGCGCGCCAGCAATGCAGACGTGCGAATGACGCGCGAATCTGCAATGGCATTGCGACGCTCCTCAACCGTGTTGATGACCAAAGCAATTTCATTGTTCTTGATCATGTCAACGATGTGAGGACGGCCCTCGGTGACTTTGTTCACTGCCTGAACAGGAACACCCTCAGCCAAGATGGCCGCTGCCGTGCCTTTGGTTGCAAAAATTTGGAAACCCAAACTCACCAAATCTCTGGCAACTTTAACGGCACGCGATTTGTCACCGTTCTTCACCGTCAAAAATACCTTACCTTCTCTGGGTAATTTGGTACCCGCGCCCATCTGGCTCTTCACAAAGGCCTCACCAAAGGTTTTGCCCACGCCCATGACTTCGCCCGTGGACTTCATTTCTGGGCCCAAGATGGTGTCAACGCCAGGGAACTTCACAAACGGGAACACCGCTTCTTTGACGCTGAAATAAGGCGGTGTGACTTCTTTGGTGATGCCTTGCGATGACAATGTTTGACCGGCCATACAGCGCGCGGCCACCTTGGCCAATTGAATGCCTGTGGCTTTGGAGACATAAGGCACTGTGCGTGATGCGCGCGGATTCACTTCCAACACATAGATGACATCTTGGCCATCGACATGCTGAATGGCGAACTGCACATTCATCAAACCGACCACATTCAAAGCGCCAGCCATGGCAGCAGACTGACGTTTGAGTTCATTGACCGTGGCCGTGCTCAAACTGTAAGGTGGCAACGAACAAGCAGAGTCACCACTGTGCACACCCGCTTGTTCGATGTGTTCCATCACGCCGCCGATGAAGGTCTTGCCTTCGGGATCGCGCAAGCAATCAACATCGCACTCAATGGCGTCGTTCAAAAAACGGTCGAGCAGCACGGGTGAGTCGTTGCTGACCTTGACCGCTTCTCGCATGTAGCGCTCGAGATCGCGTTGTTCGTGCACGATTTCCATGGCACGACCACCCAAAACATAACTGGGACGAACCACCAAGGGATAACCCAAGGCGGCGGCTTTTTCTAAAGCTTCTGGCTCTGTGCGGGCTGTGGCATTGGGCGGCTGACGCAAACCCAATTCGTGTAACAGTTTTTGGAATCGCTCGCGGTCTTCAGCGGCATCGATCATGTCGGGGCTGGTGCCAATGATCGGCACGCCAGCCGCCTCCAAACCAAGGGCCAATTTCAAAGGTGTTTGACCACCGTATTGAACGATGACGCCCGTTGGTGAAGTACAAGCGGTCGGACGTGTCGTAGTCGGTAGAAACCGTTTCAGGGTTGCAGTTGACCATGATGGTTTCGTAGCCATCTTCGCGCATGGCCAAAGCAGCGTGTACACAGCAATAGTCAAACTCAATGCCCTGGCCAATTCGGTTTGGACCGCCACCCAAGACCATGATCTTTTTGTTGGAGGTGGGTTCTGCTTCGCACTCATCTTCATAAGTGGAATACATGTAAGCCGTATCTGTTGAAAACTCTGCCGCACAAGTATCAACGCGTTTGTAAACAGGGCGAATGTTCATCGGTGGTTTTGAGCAACTTCGCCAAGCGGCGATCTGAAAAGCCTTTTTTCTTCAATGCGCGAAGTTCATCGGCCGTGATGGCTTTCAAAGTGCTTGTTTCCAACTCAAGTTCAATCTTCACGATGTCTTGAATTTGGACCAAAAACCAAGGGTCTATTTTGGTGAGGTTGAACACCTCATCCACACTGAGGCCCATGGCAAAAGCATCACCCACATACCAAATGCGCTCAGGGCCGGGTTCACCCAATTCTTTTTCCAAAACTTCACGGTCTTGAGTTTTTTCGTTCAAGCCATCGACGCCTAGCCCACTGACTTCATCTGCGTGGTCAGGCGGCTGTCGGCTGTGGGAAATTTTTCGAAGGCAAAACGCGGAATCTTGGTGACCACGTAATCGATGCTGGGCTCGAAACTGGCCGGTGTGGCACCGCCTGTAATCTCGTTGCGCAATTCATCCAGCGTGTAACCCACGGCCAATTTTGCAGCCACTTTGGCAATGGGGAAACCAGTGGCTTTTGATGCCAGCGCGGAAGAGCGTGACACACGGGGGTTCATTTCAATGACGACCATGCGACCGTCTTTGGGATTGATCGAGAATTGGACGTTAGAACCGCCAGTGTCAACACCAATTTCACGCAGCACTGCCAAGCTGGCAGCCAAGCTGGCATTGCGCATGATTTGATATTCTTTGTCGGTCAGGGTTTGTGCAGGCGCAACCGTGATGGAGTCACCTGTGTGGACACCCATGGGGTCCAAGTTTTCGATAGAGCAAATGATGATGCAGTTGTCTGCTTTGTCGCGAACAACTTCCATCTCGTACTCTTTCCAGCCTAACAAAGACTCTTCAATGAGAAGTTCATTGGTCGGAGAGGCTTCCAAGCCGCGCTTGCAGATGGTTTCAAACTCTTCAGGGTTGTAGGCAATACCGCCACCCGTGCCGCCCAACGTAAAGCTGGGACGAATGACGGTGGGAAAACCCACTTTGCGCTGCACATCCCACGCTTCGTCCATGCTGTGGGCAATGCCCGAACGCGCAGAGCCCAAACCAATTTTGGTCATGGCATCTTTGAATTTCAAGCGGTCTTCAGCTTTGTCGATGGCTTCGGGGGTGGCGCCAATGAGCTCGACTTTGTATTTGTCGAGCACGCCGTTGCGCCATAAATCCAGCGCGCAGTTGAGGGCGGTTTGGCCGCCCATGGTAGGCAGAATGGCATCGGGGCGTTCTTTGGCAATGATCTTTTCGACGGTTTGCCAAGTGATGGGTTCGATGTAGGTAACGTCCGCTGTGGCAGGGTCGGTCATGATCGTGGCGGGGTTGCTGTTGATCAAGATGACTTTGAAGCCTTCTTCGCGCAGCGCTTTACAAGCTTGCACGCCAGAATAGTCGAACTCGCAGGCCTGCCCAATGATGATGGGGCCAGCGCCAATGATGAGAATGCTTTGAAGGTCGGTCCGCTTTGGCATGTTATTTGGTCTCCATCAGTTTGATGAAGCGATCGAAGAGGTAGGCAATGTCATGAGGACCTGGAGAGGCCTCTGGGTGACCTTGAAAACAGAACGCAGGTTTGTCAGTGCGAGCCAAACCTTGCAGTGTGCCGTCGAACAAAGAAACGTGTGTGGCACGCAAGTTAGCGGGCAAAGATTTTTCGTCCACCGCAAAGCCGTGGTTTTGGCTGGTAATGGACACACGACCTGAGTCGAGGTCTTTGACAGGGTGGTTGGCACCATGGTGGCCAAACTTCATTTTGAAAGTTTTGGCACCGCTGGCCAAGGCCATGATTTGGTGACCCAAGCAAATACCAAACGTAGGAATGCCAGTTTCAATCAATTCTTTGGCCGCAGCAATGGCGTAGTCGCATGGCTCTGGGTCGCCAGGGCCGTTGGACAAGAAAATGCCATCAGGCTTGTGCTTGAGCACTTCGGCTGCCGGCGTTTTGGCCGGCACAACGGTAACTTTACAACCGCGCTCGGCCAGCATGCGCAAAATATTTTTCTTGACGCCAAAGTCGTAAGCCACCACATGGAAACGCGGGGCGCTTTGTTGGCCATAGCCACTGCCCAACTTCCATTCGGACTCGGCCCATGTGTAGGGCGCTGGCACAGTGACTTTTTGAGCCAAGTCCAAACCGGCCATGGCCGGTGCGGTTTTGGCGGCTTGCACAGCCTGAGCCCTTAGTTCGGGGCTTACTTGTTGACCTGCAGCCAAAGCCACAATGGCGCCATTTTGAGCACCTTTGGTACGCAAGAGGCGTGTCAGTTTTCGGGTATCGATGTTGGCAATGGCCACAGTGCCACTGCGTGACAAATAGGCTGACAAGGATTCGGAAGATCGGAAATTGCTTGCGACCATGGGCAGATCTTTGATGATCAGGCCAGCGGCATGGACTTTGTCAGATTCGACGTCCTCAGGGTTGACACCGTAGTTGCCAATGTGCGGATACGTGAGGGTCACGATCTGCTGGCAGTAACTGGGGTCTGTGAGGATCTCTTGATAGCCTGTGAGGGAGGTATTGAAAACCACCTCACCCACAGTGGAGCCTGAGGCTCCAATGGAATTGCCGACAAAGACTGTGCCGTCTGCAAGCGCCAAAATGGCTGAGGGGAAAGTTCCCTGAAGAGACAAAAGCACTGGGTTCTCCGGAATGGTTCGGGTACGCCCCAGCTCGCTCAAGCTTCACCATGAAAGGTTGGCTTTTTGGCTGCTTTTGAAGGGAAATGGCTTGTTGTGAGCGGGTGCGTACAGGTTGATGCGGGAAAGCCTCTCATTATAGCCGCGTCTCATTGCCGGGACGCCTACGCCACCCCCGTTTTTTTCAAATTGTTCAGCGAAGCAGCTTGGACGAAAACCCATTAACCAGAGGTGGCGCTGGCATGCAAACAAATGGCCGCCGCTGTGGCCACGTTCAAAGACTCTTCCCCGCCAGGCTGTGCGATGCGAACCTTTTGAGCCACAAGCGCCATGAGCTCTGGTGAAACGCCCTGCCCCTCGTGGCCCATGACCCAAGCACAACGGCTTGGCAGCTTGCTTTGTTGAATCAATTCATGCAGAAAAGGACCTTCATGGACATCGGTTCCCAACAAGGGAACCTGGAAACCTTGGATGTCTTCCACACTGGCCGATTCCATCAGACGCATTCCAAAATGGGCGCCCATGCCGGCGCGAAGCACTTTTGGTGACCACAAGCCAGCCGTCCCCTTGATGGCCACGACTTGTTTGAAGCCAAAGGCGGAAGCACTGCGCAAAATGGCCCCCACATTGCCAGCGTCTTGAAGCCGATCCAAAACCACCGTTGCAGCCCGTGGATCCAATTCGGGGGGCGTTGGCAACTTCATCAAAAAACCCATTTTGGAGGGTGAATCGAGTGCACTCAAGTTCGAGAACAGATCATCGGACACCACCCACACTTCCTCAGCACACTGGGCCCACTCAAACTCTGAGACTTGCCAGATGGACTCTGAAAAAACAGCCAAATCGGGCTTGACGCCTCTTGACAATGCAGCTCTGCACAAATGATCGCCCTCCATCCACACCAAACCCAGCTTGCGGTAGGCTTGGGAATCCAGCGCCAGACGGCGAATGGTTTTCAGACGAGGGTTGTCGCGCGACGTGATCAGCTTCATGATTTCGGAAACACTTGCAACACTTGCGTCACAGGCGCAAAAGTTTTTCGGTGAAAAGGTGTAGCCCCCCAAGTTTGCAGGGCCTTCAAATGAACTGCGGTGCCATACCCCTTGTGGGCATCAAAGCCGTATTCTGGAAATTGATGGTGCATGTCTTCGCACAGCCGATCACGGTGAACTTTGGCCAAAATGGACGCCGCAGAGATTTCCTGCACTTTTTCATCCCCCTTCACAATGGCCTCTGCACGTACGTCCAAAATGGGCAATCGGTTACCGTCGACATACACCAGCGTTGGCTTCAACCTCAAGGCCTCCACAGCCCTTTGCATGGCCAGCATCGTCGCTTGCAAAATATTCAGCTTGTCGATTTCTTCGACGCTGGCTTCAGCAATGGCAAAACACAAAGCCTTGGCTCGAATTTCATCAAACAATCGCGCTCGGGTTTTGGCTGTTAACTTTTTGGAGTCGGCCAGGCCTTTGATGGGCTTGAGTTCATCCAAGATCACTGCGGCTGCGACCACAGGGCCAGCCAAAGGACCACGGCCTGCTTCATCCACCCCAGCCAACAAGCCGGGGGTGTCCCAAGCCAAACTGACTTGCTCAGGCTTTGACAAGCGTTTGGATCGCATGGGCGGCCAATGCAGGGGTGTC
Organism: Betaproteobacteria bacterium; assembly: GCA_009928125.1. GTDB lineage: Bacteria > Pseudomonadota > Gammaproteobacteria > Burkholderiales > Burkholderiaceae_C > Limnohabitans_A. Next base: position 37,422 of record RFVJ01000002.1, on the reverse strand, counting down.
ACGCAACAAAGAGGCGTGCATGGCTTCAAAACGATTTGCCAAGGCTTGGGCTTTCTCGGGCGAGCGCAACCAATCCAATACGGCATTCGACATGTTGTGAGGTGTGGCTTGATCTTGCAATAGCTCAGGCACACAAAATTCTTGCGCCAAGATGTTGGGCAAGCCCACCCAGGGCTGGAGCTTTTTGCGCTTCATCATTTGCCAACTGAGCCAGTTCATGTTGTACGCGATGACCATGGGTTTTTTAAAGAGTGCCGCTTCCAGGGTAGCAGTTCCACTGGCAATGAGGGTGACATCACAAGCAGCCAATGCTGCATGCGACTGCCCTTTCAAGATTTGAACATTTGCAGCACCCGTCTGATCGCGAAGACGCTCAACACGGGCCGCCATCGAAGGTACAGCAGGCAACACAAATTGCAAATGGGGTTGCTGCTGGCTTAGCAATTGGGCCGTTTGAAAAAACCGCTCGGCCAGGTAGGTTATTTCGGACGCCCGACTGCCAGGCAACAGGGCAACGACGGGACGCTCAGGGTCGAGGTTCAATTCGTGTCTCGCCTGGCGCATGTCGACATGCATGGGGATGGCCTGCGCCAAGGGATGTCCGACATACGTTGCTTCAATGCCATGTTGATGCAGCAGCGGCGTTTCAAATGGAAAAATGCAAAGCACATGATCCACGCTTTGTTTAATTTTTTCAATCCGCTCAGCGCGCCAAGCCCAAATGGAGGGGCAGACAAAATGCACAGTGGGTATGCCGGCTTGTTTCAAATCGCGCTCTAAGTCGAGATTGAAATCGGGCGCATCGACACCCACAAACACTTGGGGGGGGTGAGCCAGCAGTTGTGCTTTGAGTTGATTGCGGATGCCTACAATTTCGCGGTAATGACGCAACACCTCGACATAGCCACGCACGGCCAACTTCTCTGAAGGCCACACAGCATGAAAGCCTTGCGACTGCATTCTGGGACCGCCAATGCCATACAAGTTGGCATCAGGCCATTGCGCGCGAATACCCTGCATCATCAAGCCCGCCAACAAATCACCCGAAGTTTCGCCAGCCACCATGGCCATCGAAAAAGCCCCATCAGGGGCTTTTGGAAGCAAGGGACCAGACAAGGGTTGCACCTGTTATCTCACAATGCCGCGCTCGGGCGATGTGGCTTGCAAGAAGCTGAGCATCAGGTCAACGTCGGCTTGGGCTTCTGGGTATTTTTGAGTCAATGCTTGAATGTCTGTTTGCGCCTGCGCCAAAGTGAGTTGCTGGCGATAAAGGCTTTTGTGCATGGCTTTGACTGCGGCAATTCTCTCGGCAGAAAACCCGCGTCGGCGCAAACCTTCAAAGTTCATGGACCGTGCTTGCGCTGGTTGACCCTGGGCCATGACAAAGGGTGGTAAATCGGCGAAGAGCAAGGAGTGCATGGCAGTGAAACTGTGGGCGCCCAATCTGCAAAATTGATGCACAACTGTAAAGCCCCCCAAGATCACCCAATCATCAACATGCACATGACCTGCCAATTGTGAGCTGTTGGCAAAAATGGTGTGGTTGCCCACCACACAATCATGGGCCAAATGCACGTAAGCCATGATCCAGTTGTCATTGCCCAGTCGGGTCACGCCTGTATCGCCGGGTGAACCAATGTTGAAGGTGCAAAACTCCCGAATGGTATTTCGGTCACCGATGACCAACTCACAGGGCTCGCCCGCATATTTTTTGTCTTGCGGCACAGCACCCAAAGAGTTGAACTGAAAAATTCGATTGTCTTTGCCGATGGTGGTATGGCCTTCAATCACGCAGTGACTTGCGATGGAAGTGCCCGCATCAATGCGCACATGAGGACCAATGACCGTGTAAGGCCCCACCGTGACACTGCTGTCCAGTTGGGCCGAGGGGTCAATGAGGGCGGTAGGATGAATGCGAGTCACGGTGGTCATAGCCTTCTGTCATCAAGCAACCTTGCGCATGGTGCACATCAACTCGGCTTCTACTGCAATCTCTTCGCCTACTTTGGCGCGTGCCTTGAATTTGAATATGCCCGCCTTCATGCGGTCCAATTCAACTTCCAAAATCAATTGATCGCCAGGTTCGACAGGACGCTTGAAACGCGCACCGTCAATGCCCGCAAAGTAATACACCGTGTTTTCGTCAGGTGTTTCGCCCATGGTGTCAAAAGCCAACAAAGCAGCAGCTTGCGCCAAGGCCTCCAACATCAATACGCCAGGCATCACAGGACGTGAAGGAAAGTGGCCCGTGAAGTAAGGCTCATTGACAGAGACATTTTTCAATGCCTTGATGCGCACGCCTTTCTCAATCTCCAACACACGATCAACCAACAATATGGGGAATCGATGTGGCAATTGTTTGAGAATTTGATAAATGTCCATCATGATGATTTTCCTGAAACGGGGGGCTGAGTTCGAAGCGCCTCAAGCGCTTTGATGCGGTCACGGAGTTGATGCAATTGCTTGAGGCTGGCAGCATTTTTTTCCCAAGATGAATTGTCATCGATGGGAAACAAGCCAGTGTACTGGCCTGGTTTTTGAATGGAGCGGGTGACGACAGTTGCAGCTGAGATGTGCACGCCATCTGCCAAACTCAAGTGACCCAATATGATGGCACCGCCCCCTACGGTGCAATGGGCGCCTATGCGCGCGCTGCCCGCCACACCCACACAACCAGCCATGGCGGTGTGTTTGCCTATGTGCACGTTGTGACCAATTTGAATGAGGTTGTCGAGTTTGACGCCGTCTTCGATCACCGTGTCTTGCAATGCACCACGGTCAATGCAAGTGTTGGCGCCAATTTCAACATCGTTGCCGATGGTGACAGCGCCTAGTTGTTCAATTTTTTCCCAAGCGCCCTGATGCAAGGCAAAACCAAAACCATCGGCACCAATGACCACACCCGCGTGAACGATGCAACGCTCGCCGATGTGGCAATTTTCACCCAGTGTGACTCTGGATTTGAGTTGCGAATTCGCACCCACTCGAGCTCCCTGCTCGACGACACACAGAGGACCAATGGTGGCCGTTTCGTGAACAAAGGCCGAGGGGTCAATGACGGCACTGGGATGAATGCGATGCGCAGAAACGGATCTGGTTTTCTTCTTCCACAGTTGCGTCAGACGCGCAAAATAATGGTAAGGATCTTCGGCAACGATGCACGCACCTCGCTCAAGTGCCAATTCTTTGAATTGAGGCGTGACAATGACGCAGGCCGCCCGCGACTGCTTCAAATGGTTTTGGTATTTGGGGTGACTGAGGAAACTCAGGTCATGCGGACCCGCCGTTTCTAGCGGGGCCAATTGTGCGATGAGAATTTCTGAACTGCCGTGAAGGCTGCCACCTAAAGCTTCAACGATGTCACCAAGCTGCAGCACAACACAGGTCCAGTGCGCTCAGCAATTACTTGCCGGCGGTTGCGTTAAGTGACTTGATGACTTTGTCGGTGATGTCGTGCTTGGGATTGATGTAAACGGCTTCTTGAAAAATCACATCGTATTTTTCTGTTTCGGCTACTTGCTTCACCGCACGGTTTGCACGTTCAATCACAATTTGTTGTTCTTCGTTCTTGCGTGTATTCAAGTCTTCTTGGAATTCACGACGCTTGCGCTGAAACTCACGGTCTTGATCCATCAGCTGCTTTTGACGCGTGTTGCGTTGCGTTTCAGACAAGGTGGGGGCTTCACGCTCAAATTTATCGGACGCAGCTTTGATGGTGTTACCCAGGTCAACCAAGTCTTTTTCGCGTTTGGCAAATTCTTGTTCCAACTTGGCCTGGGCATTTTTGGCTGTACTGGCTTCGCGGAAGATGCGATCGGTGTTCACAAAACCAATTTTGAATTCTTGGGCGCAGGCAGCAGTGGCGCCCAAAGCGCCGAGAGCCAACAAACAGACTTGTGAGAAATGGCGAAGTGTTTTCATTAAAAGGAAGTTCCGATTTGGAATTGCAATCTCTGGATTTTATCCGTAACCTGGCGTCGCATCGGCATGGCGTACGAAAAGCGCAGTGGGCCCATGGGCGAAATCCAGCTGAGGCCAACGCCGTAGGAGGATCTGAGCTCAGACAGGCTGATTTTCTCATGCTCTCCAAAGGCCCGACCGACGTCCGTGAAGGCAAATAAACGCAAAGTGCGATCGTTGCCAGCCCCAGGGAATGGGGCCAACATTTCTGCATTCATGACAATTTTCTTGGGGCCACCCAAATACAGGCTGTTGGTGGTGTCCGACGGTCCCAAGGTTGATTGTTGGAAACCCCGGACGCTGCCCAATCCGCCGACAAAGTAGTTTTTGAACAAGGGATAGGGTCTGTTTGACAGTCCTTGACCCCAGCCGAAGTCGGCGTTGAGTGCTAAAGTATACTTTTTGGTCAGGGGTGTGTACTGCTGAATCTGGTAATTTGTTCGCACATAGCGGGCATCGCCTGCCATGCTCAAATCCGAATTGAAGCGTTGCAACATGCCTCGGGTTGGCACCAAAGCACTGTCGCGGCCGTCGCGGGCCCAACCCACTGTCAATGGCAGTGAATTGCTGGTGTAGCCAAACTGCTGCATGTATTCGACATAGGCATTGGGCAAGTTGGTGCCAGGACGAATGGAAGTTTGTTCTAGGTTGGCACCAAAGTAAACAGTGTCAATTTCACTGAAAGGCACACCGAAACGCATGCCGGCACCTGAACTGACCAAGCTGTAGGCGTTCAGATCACCCAAATATGGCCGCGTGGTTCGGTGAAAAATGTCGACAGTTCTTGAAATACCCTCAGGCGTGTAGTACGGGTCAGTGGTACTGATCACGATGGTGCGGTTGTACCTGCTGGTGTTAATTTCGGTGGCCAGGTAATTGCCGGAACCAAACGCGTTTTCTTGTCGAATACCAAAACTCAAGGCCACCTTTTCGGTGGAAGAAAAGCCAGCACCCAGGGTCACGCTGCCTGTCGGTTTCTCCACCACATTGATGGTCAAGTCAACTTGGTCGGTGGTGGCTGGCACCTCCTGCGTGTCAATGTTGACTTCTGTGAAAAAGCCCAAACGATCGACACGATCGCGGGACAACTTGATTTTGTCACCGTCGTACCAAGCTGCTTCCAATTGACGAAACTCTCGCCGAATGACTTCATCGCGAGTTCGGTTGTTACCTGCCACGTTGATGCGGCGCACATAAGCACGACGTGATGGCTCTGCTTGCAAGACGAAACTAACGCGGTTGTTGAGTCGATCGATTTCAGGACGTGCATCAACGCGAGCAAAGGCAAAACCAAACTTGCCGAAATAGTCGGTAAAAGCTTTGGTGGTTTCGGCCACCGTTTCAGCGTTGTAAGGCTGACCCAGTCCAATTTTGACCAGGGCCTTGAACTCATCGTCCTTGCCCAAATAATTGCCCTCGAGCTTCACACCAGACACCACAAAACGATCACCCTCTGTCACGTTGATGGCAATGGAGATGTCTTGCTTGTCAGGCGAAATGGCCACCTGAGTGGAGTCGATGCGGAATTCCAAAAACCCGCGGCTTAAATAATAAGAGCGCAAGGTTTCCAAATCGGCGTTGAGCTTGGTACGGGAATACCGATCTGATTTGGTGTACCAACTGAGCCACCCTCCGACATCCAAATTGAACTGATCTTTCAGCGTATCTTCTGAGAAAGCTTGGTTGCCAGTGATGCGAATCTCTTTGATTTTCGAGGGTCCACCTTCGGTCACCGTGAAAGTGAGCTTGACGCGATTGCGTTCAACAGGGGTGACGGTGGTGACCACCTCAGCGCCATACAAACTGCGTGTGATGTACTGACGCTTGAGTTCTTGTTCGGCTTTGTCCGCAAGCGCTTTGTCGAAGGGGCGTCCTTCAGAAATGCCAACCTCTTTCAAGGCCTTGACCAGCACATCTTTGTCAAATTCTTTGAGCCCGACCCACTCGACTTCAGAAATGGAGGGACGCTCCTCGACAATGACCACCAGCACATCGCCTTGCGCATCGAGCCGGACATCCTTGAACAGACCCAATGCAAACAAAGCGCGGATGGCAGCGGCACCCGATTCATCGTTGTACATGTCGCCAACGCGAAAAGGCAATGAGGCAAACACAGTGCCAGACTCAATCCGCTGCAAACCTTCAACGCGAATGTCTTTCAATTTGAAGGGCTCAATGGCCCAAGCGGACAGACTGCCAAGGGTCGCTGCAATGAGGACACACAAGGGCTGCAAGCGAAACTGTTGAGGGAGAAAGTTCATGCGTTTGAATTAAGTAAAGAGTCGAGTCAGGTCATTGAAAAACGCCAGGCTCATGACGCCAATCAACAAAGCCAAACCCACTTTCTGCAAACCCCGCTGCCAAGCAACAGAAACCGGTTTGCCAGTGAGTGACTCCCAAAGATAATACATCAGGTGCCCCCCATCCAACATGGGCAAAGGCAGGAGATTGAGCAAACCCAGACTGACACTGATCAGCGCCAAAAAGCTCACATAGGAAGGCCAGCCCCTTTGAGCCGACTGACCTGCCTGCTCTGCAATGGTCAAAGGACCACTGAGATGCTTCGAAGAAGCCTCCCCGATGAGCATTTGCCCAATCACCCGGCCGGTCATCTGGGTGATTTGCACAACTTGACCGAAACCTATTGCCCAACCCTCCCAAAAACTTGCCTGGACCCATTCTGTGTCGGACGGTACACCGACAACGGCACCTATCCGCTTGACGGCGCTGGCTTCAGGCTGACCCGGCAGTGCCATCAGCACAGGTTTGACAGCCAATGACAAACGCTGACCTTGTCGGTCAACTTCCCAAATGGCGTCTTGGCCAGAACCATCCTTGCTTTCCCTGCCCTCATCCTGTGGATCGAAATCACCTCGTATCAAGGCCCTTAAGTGTTGCGCATCCCTGACCTCTTGCGAGCCCACTCTCAAGACGCGATCACCCGACTGCAAACCCGCCACATCGGCGGGCGCACCGACCTCAACTCGGCCAATGACAGGCAGAATTTTGGGGTGACCCCACCATGCCAATGCACTGAACAAAACAACGGCCAACAACAAATTGGCCAAGGGGCCTGCTGCCACGATGCATGCTCGCGCCTTGACGCTCTGGCGATCAAAGGCCGATGCAAGTTGCGCAGCAGGCACATCACCCTCTCTGCTGTCCAGCATCTGAACGAACCCTCCCAGGGGCAATGCGCCAATGCGAAACTCTGTGTTCTGGCCCGGCTTCTGATTTTGGGGTCGCCAGCGATAAAGCGTTTTGCCAAAGCCTATGGAGAAAACCAGAACAGGCACACCCCATGCAACAGCCATGCGGTAGTGGCCATACTCATGAACTGCGATGAGCAGTGTCAGTGCAAATAAAAAAGCGAAAAGCGTCAGCACGAGCGCCGTCAATTCAAAAGAATTTTCAAGTTCCACCCATACGGCCAAGCAAGGCATGCGCTTGCGCACGGCTGAGCGCATCCAGTGCCAACAGATCACTCAAACTGTGTGGCGATGCGGGCACCACCTTGGCCAACGTTTCCATGTTGACTTGGTGGATTTGATCAAACCTGATTTGTTTGTTCAGGAACGCCTCGACTGCAATTTCATTGGCTGCATTGAGCACAGCACAAGTCCCTGGAGCCGCCTTCAGTGATTGCCAGGCCAATTTCAAACCTGGAAAACGTGCCTCGTGGCCATGGTCGTCTATGGCCTCAAAAGTCATGGGTTTGAGGTTGTGAAAATCCAAGCCTTGCGCACCCGATGTGATGCGTTCCGGCCAACTCAGGCCATAGGCAATGGGCACGCGCATGTCGGGTGTTCCCAACTGCGCCACCACGGACGTGTCTTTGTACTTCACCATGGAATGAATGATGCTTTGGGGATGAATCACCACATTCAATTGTTCAGGCGACACACCAAACAAATAGCGCGCTTCGATCACCTCAAGCGCCTTGTTCATCATGGTTGCAGAGTCAACCGATATTTTCCGACCCATCACCCAGTTGGGGTGCGCACAGGCTTCTTCGGGCGTGACATCGCGCAGCGTGGCCACGTCTCTGGTTCTGAAGGGGCCTCCAGACGCTGTCAGGATGATTTGATCAATGCGATCGGCCCAGGTTGCGGGATTCTCCGGCAAGGACTGAAACACGGCAGAGTGCTCACTGTCAATGGGCAATAAAACTGCACCACCCTTTTTGACGGCGCTCAAAAAAACCTCACCTCCCACCACCAACGCTTCTTTGTTGGCAAGCAACAAACGTTTGCCTGCATTTGCCGCAGCCAAGCACGGAGACAAACCTGCAGCGCCCACAATGGCGGCCATGACAGCGTGAACATCTGGATGCGAAGCCACCATGTCGAGGGCTTCGGCACCCCACAAAACTTCAACCGACAAACCCTCGGCCTTGACGCGATCTGCCAGCAAGCGGCCCGCGCTTTCTTGCGCCATCACGGCATAGCGCGGTTTGTATTTGACGCATTGCGCAAGAATGGCCTCCACTTGAACAGCGGCTGTTAAAGCAAAGACTTGGTATCGATCAAGGTGACGTGACAACACATCCAAAGTGTTGGTGCCGATCGACCCGGTTGAACCCAAAATGGTGATGTTTTGTTTCATAAAGCGAGTGCCGTTGATGCAGTTGGCCAGTTCAGCAACATGAGGGCAATGGGCAAGCTGGGCAGTAAGGCGTCCAAGCGGTCGAGAACACCACCATGGCCAGGCAATAAATTGGAACTGTCCTTCACACCTGCGCTGCGCTTGACCAGCGACTCGACAAGGTCACCCACCACGCTCATGGTGGTGATGAACATCAAACTGAGGGCCCACCAGAATAGGCCGTGCGTCATCATGTGCGTGAAAAAGCTGGTACCTGGCCATTGATAGGATTGCTCGAGGTGCATCCAAACCCAAGCCAGCACAAAGACACCCAACAAACCACCCAAGGCACCTTCCCAACTTTTGCCAGGGCTGACCGTTGGCGCCAATTTGCGGTGGATGATGCGTCCGCCCAAAGCTTTGCCGCAGAAATAAGCAAAGACATCGGCAGCCCACACCACACAAAAAATAGACAACAGCAATTGAACACTGGCCGTGCGGGCTTGCGCCATGGCAAGCCAAGCCAACCAAAGCATGATGAGCCCTAGAAGCCAACGCAAATCGCGATGCCACAAGGCCCATCCTTGAACCCCTCGCTGAAGCATCCAAGCCGTTAAGACGACCCAGCTGGCACCCGCCATCCACCATACCCAAGCATCCGTGGAGGTGGTCCAACCAGCCCACCAAGCAAAAATGCAAAGGTCAACACAGATGACGCCAGAGAGAATGGACTGTCGTCGGGTCATGCCATTCATGTTGCCCCACTCCCAGGCGCCCGCACCAATCATGAGGATGGACAGCAACAAAAAAGGCTGGGGTGAATCGGCAAACAAGGCTGGCAACAAAACGGCCAGCAAGGCCAGTGCAGTGATGATGCGTTGCTTGAGCATCGAATCAATCGATGTTCTTGAGAGATGGAATGATTCGGTGCATGTGAACAGTTGTCAAGGCCTCAGACGGCCATGATCTCTTGTTCTTTGGCAGCGACCAATTGGTCGATTTCTGCAATGTGCTTGTCCGTGACTTTTTGCACATCGGCTTCCGAACGTTTTTGCTCATCCTCGGAAGCCAACTTGTCTTTGACCAACTTTTTCACGGACTCGTTGGCATCACGACGCAGATTGCGCACAGCGATTTTGGCGTTTTCGCCTTCGGTACGAACCAACTTGGTCATTTCCTTGCGACGCTCTTCGCTCATGGGCGGCATGGGCACGCGAATCAAATCCCCCATGGCCGCAGGATTCAAACCAAGATCGCTTTCGCGAATGGCTTTTTCAATCTTGGCGCCCATGTTTTTTTCCCAGGGCTGAACACTGATGGTGCGCGAGTCAATCAATGACACATTGGCCACTTGGGACAAAGGCACCATCGAGCCGTAGTAATCCACTTGGATGGTGTCCAAAATCGCTGGGTTGGCACGTCCCGTGCGAATTTTGGTCAGGTTGTTTTTGAAAGCCGCAATGGACTGGTCCATTTTGGTTTGCGTGGTTTTCTTGATGTCTTCTAAGCTCATGAGATTCTCCGAGGCCAAATGAAGCAGCTTCACTGGCGGGTACAAGAATTAGGCATACACCAAAGTGCCCTCGTCTTCTCCCATGACCACTCGCTTGAGGGCCCCATGTTTGAATATCGAAAACACTTTGACAGGTAATTTTTGATCGCGGCACAGTGCAAAGGCTGTGGCGTCCATGATGCCGAGGTTTTGTGAAATGGCCTCGTCAAAAGAAATTTTGCTGTAACGTGTGGCCGCAGCGTCTTTTTTGGGATCCGCCGTGTAAACACCGTCAACTTTGGTGGCCTTGAGGACCAACTCAGCACCAATTTCTGCGCCGCGCAAAGCAGCAGCGGTGTCGGTGGTGAAAAATGGATTGCCTGTGCCCGCAGCGAAAATGACCACCTTGCCTTCTTCTAAATATTGAAGGGCTTTGGGACGGACATAGGGCTCGACCACCTGCTCGATGGCAATGGCTGACATGACGCGTGCAGTGAGGCCCGCTTTGTCCATGGTGTCGGCCAGGGCCAATGCATTCATGACGGTGGCCAGCATGCCCATGTAATCGGCCGTGGCACGGTCCATGCCAACTGAGCCACCGGCCACACCCCTGAAGATGTTGCCGCCACCAATCACCACAGCGACCTGAACACCCAGGCGCGTGACGTCTGCAATTTCTTCAACCATGCGCACAATGGTGGCGCGGTTGATGCCAAACTGATCGTCGCCCATCAACGCCTCGCCAGACAGCTTGAGCAAAATACGCTTGTGGGCTGGTTTGGCGACGGTCATGACGGGCTCCTCATAAAGACAGATTCAAGTTTAGCGTTGAATCGCCCTCTCGGGCGACCCTGTTTACCCGGGTTTTAACCCTGATAGCGGCAGATTAACCAGCGTTTTGCGCAGCCGCCACTTGGGCAGCCACTTCGGCCGCAAAGTCATCAACCTTCTTCTCAATGCCTTCGCCCACGACGTACAAAGTGAAGGCTTTGACTTGGGTTGCTTCGGCTTTGAGCATTTGCTCAACAGTTTGCTTGTCGTTTTTAACGAAGGTTTGGTTGTTCAAAGACACTTCTTTGAGGTACTTCTGCACGGAGCCCTCGATCATCTTGGCAGCGATGTCGGCAGGTTTGCCAGACTCGGCAGCTTTGGCAGTGGCCACTGAGCGCTCTTTTTCGATCAGTTCGGCTGGCACGTCGTTGCTGGTCAAAGCCACTGGCTTCATGGCTGCAACGTGCATGGCGACGTCTTTGGCTGCGGTGGCTTTGCCCTCATATTCCACCAACACACCAATGCGTGTACCGTGCAAGTAGGTTGCAATTTGGGCACCACCTGCCACGCGCTTGAAGCGGCGGAAGCTCATGTTTTCACCGATTTTCCCGATGAGGCCTTTGCGAACTTCTTCCAGGGTTGGACCGAAACCGTCTTGTGTGTAAGGCAGTTCGCCCAAAGCGGCGATGTCGGCAGGATTGTTCAAAGCGACCAGCTTGACTGCAGCGTTGGCCAAGGCCAAAAAGCTGTCATTTTTGGTTACGAAGTCAGTTTCGCAGTTGACTTCGAGCATGGCGCCCGTGTTGCCTTCTGTGTAGGCAACGATGACGCCTTCAGCGGTCACGCGTGAAGCAGCTTTGCCAGCTTTTGTACCCAATTTAACGCGCAACAACTCTTCCGCTTTGGCCATGTCGCCTTCGGCTTCGGTCAAAGCTTTTTTGCATTCCATCATGGGGGCGTCGGTTTTAGCGCGCAGTTCAGCGACCATGCTTGCGGTAATAGCAGCCATTTGATTTCTCCGTTTCGTCTTCGAATTAAGGTTCGAACTAAATAAAAATTGATAAAAACTCAGTGAGACTCAGGTTAAAAAAAAGGGGCAAGAAGCCCCTTTTCTCTGGTTGAGAGGGCATTAAGCAGAAGCTTCTTGCACTTCAACGAATTCGTCTGCGCCTTCAGCAGCCACTGCATTGACCACGTCTTGAACGGCGTTGGCACGGCCTTCAATGATCGCGTCGGCAATGCCACGAGCGTACAAAGTGACAGCTTTGGAAGAGTCGTCGTTGCCTGGAATGATGTAGTCGATGCCTTCGGGTGAGTGGTTAGAGTCCACCACACCAATCAGAGGGATGCCCAATTTTTTGGCTTCCAAAATGGCGATCTTGTGGTAACCGACGTCGATCACAAAAATAGCATCAGGCAAAGTGGCCATGTCTTGAATGCCACCGATGTCTTTTTCAAGCTTTTCGATTTCACGCTTGAACATGAGTTGTTCTTTTTTGCTCAAAGAGTCGAGTCCAACTTCTTGCTGAGCTTTCATGTCCTTCAAGCGCTTGATGGAAGTCTTGACGGTTTTGAAGTTGGTGAGCATGCCGCCCAACCAGCGTTGGTCAACGTAAGGCACACCTGCGCGCTGAGCTTCAGCAGCCACGGTTTCACGGGCTTGACGCTTTGTACCCACCATCAGAACGGTACCGCGGTTTGCAGAGAGTTGTTTGACGAACTTCAATGCGTCTTGGAACATCGGCAACGATTTTTCCAAGTTGATGATGTGGATTTTGTTGCGGTGACCGAAGATGAAGGGGGACATCTTGGGGTTCCAGAAGCGTGTTTGGTGACCAAAGTGGACACCGGCTTCCAGCATTTCGCGCATGGTAACGGACATGTTGTTTCTCCGAAGGTTGGGTCTAAAATCCGGCTCACACATCGGTTGTTTGGGCGTGCCCTTGGGGCACACAGGTCAAACAACCAACACCTTGAAGGAGCCGGTTTGCGATTTACTTGCAGGGAAATTCCTGCCAAGCCTGTCGAGTATAGCATCCCAAAACCCACTTTTTCAGCCCTTCCACACTCTTTACCGCCACACCCCACGCCATGCGCCCAGACCTGATTGCCACCCTAGAAGCCATCTCTGCTCAAAAGACCACCCCTCTGGCCGAATGGGAAAAAAGCCAAACCTTGGCCCAAAGTTCTGCATGTGACAAAGTCTTTTTGACCCTAGAGACGAACCCCATTCCACCACTGTTACAGGAACCTAGCGTGGTCAATGCCCCACTCAAAGGCTTGGCTTTCTCGGTCAAAGACCTGTTTGATGTGGCTGGAAGCCCTACTTTGGCGGGTTCCAAGGTCCTCCAAGGCACGACAATTGCGCAGGTTGACTGCCCCGTGGTGGCCCGAATGAACCATGCAGGGGGTGCTTTTTTAGGCCGCACCAACATGGTGGAGTTTGCATTTTCTGGCATTGGCAACAACCCCCATTACGGTACGCCAGCGGCTTGGGACGCGATCACAGACACGGCCGTCCAAAGCAATGGGCAAGGTCATGTCCCTGGGGGCTCGTCCTCTGGCGCTGCCGTTTCTGTGGCCACTGGCGCCGCCTTCATCGGCTTGGGTTCTGACACCGGTGGCTCCATCCGCATCCCGGCTGCCTTGAATGGCATTGTGGGATTTAAAAATACAGCCCGTTTGGTTCCGACAGTGGGTGCCATTCCTTTGTCAACCACCATGGACACCGCCTGCGCCATGACACGCAGTGTTCGCGATGCTGTGTTGGCGCATGAGATCTTGGCTTCCCGAAAAGTGGCCCGGGCTTCTCGATCACTGTCCAGCTATCGTTTGGCCGTTCCCACCAACCTCATGCTGGACGGCATGTCAGCCGGTGAGCTTGCAAAAGTTGTCTCAAGCGGGCGCTCAAATTGTTGAAATTCCTCTGCATGAAATCAAAGAGCTGGCGGGGCTGTTGGCCACTGGCGGCTTTAGTGCGGCCGAGAGCTACACCTGGCACAGACATTTGCTGGCTCAAGGCGAATCGCAGTACGACCCGCGTGTGGCCGCTCGAATATTGAAGGGCGCCAACATGAAGGCCTTTGAGTATTTGGATTTGCAGGCTGGCCGAGTCGCCTGGATTGCACGGATGCAAGCGGCACTCAACAGTGTCGATGCAGCGCTTTCTCCCACTGTTCCCATCGAAGGACCCACGTTGGCCAGTGTGGCACCCGGCGCCGAAAGGGACGACGCATTTTTTGCGGCCAACGGCCTGTTGTTGCGCAACACCAGCGTGGTCAATATGTTCGATGGTTGCGCCTTGTCACTGCCCATGCACCATGCCGGCGAATTGCCCACCAGTTTGATGGTGTGGCAAGGCCCCATGAAAGACGATGATGTGCTGAACATTTCATTGGCGATTGAAAAAGCATTGAGGACTGCTTGAAAAAACTCAACTGGCTAGAACCCCTGCCATTGTTCGATGTGGCGCAAACTCGCCGCCTTGAAGCCTTGGCCACATCGAGGATCACCAGCGGTCCCAGCTTGATGGCGCAAGCGGGTTTGTCAGTTGCCAAATTGGCCATGGCCATCAAACCCTGTGCGCCCTGCTATTGGATCTTTTGTGGGCCTGGCAACAACGGCGGCGACGGCTTGGAAGCCGCTGCACATTTGCACCAATGGGGTCAACAAGTTCGAATCGTGCTTTGGCAGCCTTCTGCACAGCGACCTTCAGATGCAGCGCAGGCCTTGAGCAAAGTCAAAGCATTGGGCATTTCCATTCAAGCAACACTGCCAGCACAGGGGGCTGTCAGTCGTCATGACTTGTGCATTGATGCCATGCTGGGCATTGGCTTGCGTTCAAGCACATGTGAGCCCACCAAATTAGAAGCCGAGCAAGCATTGCATTCTTGGATTCACAGCATCTACCAATGTGGCGCAGATGTTTTAGCCGTCGACACGCCCTCTGGATTGAATACCGACACAGGTCAGTTTCAAAACATGAAGGTGGCGCCGCAAGCCATCCAAGCGCAACACACCCTGCAGCTTTTGACAGCCAAACCAGGCTGTATGACGGCACATGGTCGAGATGCTTGTGGCACGCTTTGGCTCGACACCTTGGGCAGTGAAGATCTGCAGCAAAATCTCAAAGCATCAGCCCAAATCAACTGCCGACCTCAAACGCAATTGAGGCGGCAACACGCCAGCCACAAAGGCAGTTATGGCGATGTGGCGGTCATAGGCGGCGAAACCGTTCAAGTCCGTGGCATGGGTATGACGGGTGCAGCCGACTTGGCGGCTTCCGCCGCCCTGCATGCAGGTGCTGGCCGCGTGATGGTTTGTTATTTGGCAAACGATCGCCAGTCTGGAACGCCAAGCCCGCGACTGGCTGAAATCATGCAGCGCGAATTTTCCGCATTGAAGTTGCAGTCTGGCGTGATTGTGTGCGGTTGCGGTGGTGGTGTCACTGTGCGCAAAGTGTTGCCGCAAGTACTGCAACAAAGTTTGCAATTGGTTCTGGATGCCGATGCTTTGAATGCCATTTCACAAGACCCTTGGCTCCAAGAACTGCTGCGTCAACGTGCGGATCAACGCCGCCAAACTGTGATCACACCTCACCCTCTAGAAGCTGCAAGATTGTTAAAGAGCGATCGCGCTTCAGTTCAAAACGATCGTCTGAGTGCGGCGCAAACCCTGGCCGACGATCTGAAGTGCACCGTGGTGCTGAAAGGTTCTGGCACTGTGATCGCCAAAACAGGTATTGGACCGGTCATCAATTTCACAGGCAATGCGCGCCTGGCAACAGGCGGTACAGGGGATGTGCTGGCAGGCTTGTTGGGCGCACGAATGGCCCAAGGCTTGAGTGAATTTCAGGCGGCTTGCACAGCCGTGTTTGAACACGGACTGGCAGCAGATGAAACGGATTTGCCCACCCTCACTGCAGGCAAATTGGCAACACTTATCCGCGGCCCGCAAATGGCATCTTGGTAGCCATCACAGTGTGGAACATCACGTTGGCTTCCAGTGGCAAGCTGGCCATGTAGACCACTGAAGTTCCCACCAACGCCACATCCATCAGGGGCTCTGCTTTGATTTCCAAGTTGGCTTGAGGCACACCTTTGGCCATTTTCATGGCCATGGGGGTTGCAGCGTTGCCCACATCAATTTGACCCACAGCGATGTCGTATTGTCGACCGTCGAGGGATGCGGTTTTGGTCAGGCCAGAGACGGCGTGCTTGGTGGAGGTGTAGGCAATTGAGAACGGGCGTGGTGTGGTGGCCGAGATCGAACCGTTGTTGATGATGCGACCGCCCATGGGTTTTTGATCTTTCATGACACGGAAAGCCTCACGAATGCACAAGAACATGCCCGTCAAGTTGGTGTCGACCACCCCTTTCCACATCTCCAAACTGAGGTCATGGATGGGAATGGCCGGCGTGCTAACGCCGGCGTTGTTGAACAGCAAATCGACACGACCAAATGTTTTCACGCATTGCGCAAACAAATTGGCCACAGAATCTTCTTGCGTGACATCGGTCGGAACCGCCAACACTTGGTAATCACCGTTGATCGCTTTGGCTTCAGCCGCCACCTCTTCCAAGTTAGCCAATCGACGGCCTGCCAATACAACGGACCAGCCGTCTTTGAGCAAAGCCAACGCAGTTGCCTTGCCAATGCCAGAACCAGCGCCTGTCACGATGGCAATTTTTGAAGCGTGTGTCATGAATTATGTCTCCTGCTTGAATCTTGAATTGAAAAAATGGGGTGAAACGCGAAGGCCTCTTTTCAGCGCCGACTCTTTCGCGATTGACTGGACTTCTTGGCGCCCGATGACTTGGAGGTCGCCCCTTTGGGACTGACCTTGCCATGCCGGGTACTGGGTTTGCCACCTTCCGCTTTGCGTGCATTGAAAGGACGCGTTTTGGACTTGGCACCTTCTGCGCCCACCAGTGAACCCCGCACTTTGTCATTGCGACCAGCAACTTGTTTGCCAGGTCCTTTGTCACGCATTTGACGCGCACTGAATTCTTCAGCCGGATTCACCAAACGGAAATCAATTTTTCGTCCGTCCAAGTCAACACGACTGACTTGAATTTGAACGCGGGTGCCAATGGCATAGCGGATGCCGGTTCGCTCGCCTCGCAATTCTTGTCGTGCTTCGTCAAAACGGAAATACTCGCCGCCTAACTCCGTGATGTGCACCAAGCCTTCCACATACAAATTGTCCAGGGTGACAAAGATTCCGAAGCTGGTAGCCGAGGTCACCACGCCTGAATATTCTTCGCCCAAATGCTCACGCATGTATTTGCATTTGAGCCAAGCCTCTACATCGCGGCTGGCTTCATCGGCACGGCGTTCGTTGGCACTGCAATGCAGACCTGCAGCTTCCCAAGCCTGTTGTTCGGCTGGTGACATTTTGATGCGAGGTGCATCGTCCATCTGCGCGCCCGCTTTGTTTTTCTGCAAACGCTTCGCGAGCTTGGCATGCGCCTCGCCAGGCAATGGCAGTGCTGGCAACTGGTACTTCTTGTGCGCCAAAATGGCCTTGATGACGCGGTGAACCAGCAGGTCAGGGTAACGGCGAATGGGGCTGGTGAAGTGCGTGTAAGCCTCGTAGGCCAATCCAAAGTGACCGCTGTTGATGGGGGTGTAGATGGCTTGCTGCATGGAGCGTAGCAGCATGGTGTGAATTTGCTGTGCATCGGGCCGGTCTTTGGTGGCCTGTGCAATGTGTTGAAACTCGCTGGGCTTGGGCTCGTCACTGACGGTGTAGGGCAATCCCAAAGACTTCAGATAATTGCGCAGCAAATCTTTCTTTTCGGGCGTGGGACCTTCGTGCACCCGAAACAAGCCAGGATGCTTGCTGGTTTGAATGAAATCAGCGCTACAAACATTGGCCGCCAACATGGCCTCTTCAATCAGCCTGTGGGCCTCAGTGCGAACACGTGGAACGATTTTTTCGATGCGACCGTTGTCGTCACAAATGATTTGTGTTTCGGTGGTTTCAAAATCCACGGCACCGCGAACGGCACGTGACGACAACAAGGCACGGTAAACATCGTGCAAGTTCAGAAGATCATTGACGCGCGCTTTGCGCTTGATGGCTTCAGGGCCACGCGTGTTGGCCAAAATCGCGGCCACTTCGGTGTAGGTGAACCGTGCATGGCTGTACATCACGGCAGGATAAAACTGATAAGCGTGAATCTCACCTTTGGCAGTGATCAACATGTCGCAGACCATGCACAAACGTTCGACTTCGGGGTTCAGAGAACACAAACCGTTGGAAAGTTTTTCCGGCAACATCGGAATGACGCGGCGCGGAAAGTAAACGCTGGTTGCGCGGTCGTATGCATCGATGTCAATGGCACTGCCTGTTTCAACATAATGGCTGACATCGGCAATGGCCACCAACAAACGCCAGCCTTTGGCCTTGCCAATCTTGGCAGGTTCGCAATACACCGCATCGTCAAAATCACGTGCATCTTCACCATCGATGGTGACCAAGGGAATGTCGGTGAGGTCGATCCGATCTTGAGAGTCTTGTGGACGAACCTTGTCGGGAAGTTCACGCGCCAAATTCAAACATGCAGCAGAGAATTCGTGTGGCACGCTGTATTTGCGAACTGCAATGTCGATTTCCATACCGGGGTCATCGATTTCGCCCAGCACTTCTTTGACGCGTCCAACAGGTTGACCAAACAAGGCGGGCGGTTCCGTCAGTTCAACCACCACCACCTGTCCAGGTTTGCCAGCGCCAATGCCCACTTTGGGAATCAGAATGTCTTGGCCATAGCGCTTGTCTTCCGGCGCCACAATCCAAATGCCACCCTCATTGAGCAAGCGGCCAATGATGGGCTGCGCGGGACGCTCCAGTATTTCAACGACACGTCCTTCGGGTCTGCCCTTTCGGTCTTGTCTGACGATGCGAACTTTGACACGGTCTTTGTGCAACACCGCTCGCATTTCGTTGGGCGACAAGAAAATATCGCCATCACCATCGTCACGAATCAGAAAGCCATGTCCGTCGCGGTGGCCTTGCACACTGCCTTCGATCTCATCGAGCAGTCCTGAGGGGTGGCTAATTTTTTTGATATACAATCCTTTTTTTCCTGAATGCCCAGGTGGCGGAATTGGTAGACGCACTAGTTTCAGGTACTAGCGAGTAACTTCGTGGGGGTTCGAGTCCCTTCCTGGGCACCAAGTTTAAACAAAGCTGCACGAGATGCGGCTTTTTTTACGCACATCGTTTGCAAATTCACGGTCCTTGAGGCGTCTGACATGCTTTTCTGCGGAACTTGCAAATTAAACAGGCAAGGCGATCAGGTCGTGGCCTTCAACGCCCACAACCCGAGCGCGCGTGAATTCACCCACCTTGTAGGTTTTACTGATCTTTTCTGGCGGTAACAAACGAACCAATCCGTCAATTTCTGGCGCATCCGCATACGAGCGCCCAATGCCCCCTTTTTTGCCCAAGGCCGATGCAGAATCAACCAAGACTTGCATGGTGGCACCCACGCGCTGATGTAAACGTTGAATGGACACTTCTTCAGCCACAGCCATGAAGCGTGAACGCCGTTCTTCTCGCAGGGCCTCTGGCAGCATGCCTGGCAAGTCGTTGGCAGTAGCGCCTTTGACAGGGCTGTAGGCAAAACAACCTGACCAGTTGAGGACAAATTTCGCGCCACTTTTGAATGCGCTCTAAATTCTTCTCGCCGCTGGCGGGACGCTTCATGCGCTTGAGCACGTCGGGGTGACTGTGCTGCAACGGCACATCCAAATAAGGCAAGATCAAGCCAGTGGCCATGAGCGGCAAAATATCGTCGACACTGGGGTATGGGTACACATAGTGCAAGCGAACCCAAGCGCCATGCTTTTGCGCCATTTCACCCAGTGTCTGAACCAATTCCAACATGCGCGTTTTGACAGGACGACCTTCCCAAAAACCCATGCGGTATTGGGTATCAACGCCATAGGCAGACGTGTCTTGGCTGATCACCAACAACTCTTTGACCCCGCCTTCAAACAAGGCCTGCGCTTCTTTCAAGACATCGCCAATGGGACGTGAGACGAGATCGCCGCGCATCGAGGGAATGATGCAGAAGGTGCAGCGGTGATTGCAGCCTTCACTGATTTTCAAATAAGCATAGTGACGGGGCGTGAGCTTGAGGCCCGCTTCGCCAAAAGCATTGGGCACCAAATCCAAGAAGGGGTCGTGGGGCTTGGGCAAATGCGCATGGACAGCATCCATCACCTCTTGGGTGGCGTGGGGTCCTGTGACCGCCAGCACACTGGGATGCATGGCCCGCACCATGTTGCCACCACCTTCAGCTTCTTTGGCACCCAAGCAGCCCGTGACAATGACTTTGCCGTTGACGTTCAAGGCTTCTGAAATGGTGTCCAAACTTTCCTTCACGGCATCGTCAATGAAGCCGCAAGTGTTGACGATCACCAGATCGGCACCTTCGAAAGTTTTGGAAGTTTGATAACCCTCAGCACTGAGCTGCGTCAGGATCAGCTCTGAGTCTGTGAGGGCCTTGGGACAGCCGAGGCTGACGAAGCCTACTTTGGGGGCGACCGATGAGGCGGTATCAGGAGCGGCGCCATGGCCGGTGCTAGCATTTTCGTTCATGGGGCTATTGTCCCAGTAATTCGATCGCCTCAGACGGCTCTGGTCTCATCGATTCAGGGCTTCAGACCCAAAGCAGAGAAAAATTGAGCGGTTTGCTTTTGCATCTGCTCTTGCATTTGGCTCATGATGTTGGTCGACTGATGCCCCATGGTCGATTGCATTTGCATCAAAGACTGCAAATTACTTTCTAAATAAGACCCCATGTAGCCTTGCATGGCATGGCCATAGAAGCGAATGATGTTGGCCAGTACAGCCTCAGTGAACATGGGCGCGCCAGCGGATTCCTCTTCCAAAATGATCTGCAACAGGATGCTTCGGGTCAGGTCATCTCCCGTTTTGGCGTCTCTGACTGCGAATGTTTGGCCTTCCATCACCAAAAGCTTGATTTCAGCCAGCGTGATGTAGCTGGAAGTTGTGGTGTCATAAAGCCGGCGGTTGGGGTATTTTTTAATCACCCGTTGTGGCTTGACTTCAGCAGAATCTGTGGGATTGGCAGTTTTTGTAGCCTTGGCGGTCTTCTCGGGCTCGGGTTTGCCACGGGTGGTGTCGGCGGCAGATTTGGCTGATTGACGTGCCATGATTTAGACTCTTCACAAAATTAACGGTGCAACATTGACAGGCGCAACAACGAACCACAATTTGCTGCAGCGCAATAGATTTTAAAGCCACCGCTTTGTTAACTGCTACGAGGAGTAACCCTCAATCATGCTGAATGCCCATCACGCTGCGCTGTTTTTGACTGTGGCCATGCTGGCGGTCACCACCTATTTTCTGTTTGGATCGATCCCCCTGCTCATTTTGAAGCACGACAACACCATGGACGCCAAGTTCATCAAGTCCTTCTACCTCACCTATTTCAAGTTTGCGATTGTTGTGGCCATTGCAGCGACATTCAGTTACGCACTGGCGGCCAAACCCATGCTGACCCTTGAAGCTGCCATCATTGCCACTTTGACCTTGGTGCTCCGCTTCAAATTCATCCCCAAAATGGAACAAATCGGCGCTGAAATTCGAGACAACAGCAACCTGATGGCCATTCCTGAATTTAGAAAAATTCACAAAACTGCCATATTGATCAATGCCACCCAGCTCTTCACGGTCCTCGGAAGCCTGAGCTTGATCTAACTCATTGGGGTCAGATCACAATTAATTGCATGCCAATGAGAGAATGTAGTCCCCTCATTTCATCCGGCACAGCCATGAATCATTTGAATGGTTGGCTTTTAGCCTTCGCAGGGCTCTTGATGAGTGCATGTACAACGCCCATGTCAACACCCCATTTGTCCTACAAGCCTGTCATTTTTGTACATGGCAACGGCGACTCCGCTGCACTTTGGCAAAGCACCTTGTGGCGCTTCGAATCCAACGCTTGGCCCTCGCAATTGCTTCACGCATTGGATGTTCCCTACCCGCTCGCGCGCGACGCCGATGACAAACCGCAAGCTGGGCGTACTTCCACCACCGAACACATGCAAGTACTCCAGGACAAAGTGGATGAAGTCTTGAAGCAAACTGGTGCCCAACAAGTCATCCTGATCGGCAATTCAAGAGGGGGCAATGCCATTCGCAATTACCTGTGCAACGCGGGGGGTACAAAAAACGTCAGCCATGCCATCATCGGCGGCGGAACCAACCACGGCGTCCAGGCGGTTCCTGGTTTGAACGATGCCAATGAATTTTCTGGCGCTGGCCCATTTCTCAAACAACTCAATGCACCGAAGAACGAAAGAGGTGATGAGGTTTGTGGCCCCACGCAATGGATGACCATTCGATCTGACAACAACGACAAGTACGCGCAGCCAGATGGCGTTTGGATTGGCATGAAGGGACGTGCCACCATGGTTGGGTTTGATGGCCCCGAACTCAAAGGGGCATTCAATGTCGTGATTCCCCAAATTGATCACCGCGAAACTTCCTTTTCGCCAGAGGCTTTTGTCGCCAGCTATCAATTTCTGACGGGACAAACCCCTTTGCACAACATCACTCCGCAAACGCAGATTGAACTGAATGGCAAAGTATTTGGCCTGGGGCTGAACCCACGCCAAGCCGACAGCGGAAACTTTGTCAGCAATTTACCTTTGCAAGGTGCCCAGTTGGCCGTCTACGAAACTGATCCCCAAACGGGCCAGCGCCAAGGTGCTGCCGTCCACCGAAAGACCATCGCCGTTGATGGCCAATGGGGTCCCTTCAAGGCCAACTCGCGCGCCGCCTACGAATTTGAATTGACTGCTGAAGGCTATGCCACCACACACATCTACCGGAGTCCATTCCCAAGATCAAGCAACCTTGTTCATCTGCGACCCGAGCGATTGGCAGCATCGGAACGTACCCCGCAAGCTCTGGTCATCTGGACGCGGCCCAGAGGCTACTTTGATGCAAACCGCGATCGAATGAAACTGGATGGTCAATCTGACATACCGGGTATTGTCCCAGGCATGGGGGCAGGCATTTCAAGCGTCAGAATGAGAACGAGTGAATCTCCTCAACGTTCCATAGCAGCGGAATTCAACGGAGAACACCTGAAAGGATTGACCTGGCCCGCTTCGCAAGGTCATGTCACTGTGTTAGAACTGACTTACTGATGACAGTTCGTTGAATTAACAATCAAAAAGAGGGCCTCATGAATTTCCGAACCTTATTTCTGATGACCACTTTCATGATGGGGCAAACAGCCATGGCCATCGAAGAACCTGCATTCAAAGTCACCCTGAAGTCCGAGCCCTTTGAAGTCCGACAGTACGCACCCATCCTCGTTGCAGAAACGATGGTTGAAGGCGACATGGACGAAGCTTCAAACAAAGGTTTTCGTCGCATCGCAGACTATATTTTTGGTAACAACCGTGCTGCGCAATCTGGCAACAGCGCCAAAATTGCAATGACAGCACCTGTCACGGTTGAGCCACAATCTGAAAAAATAGCCATGACAGCGCCGGTCACCATGAGCGCGGTCATCAATGACATGCGAGAAGCCAAACTGTGGCGAGTACATTTTGTGATGCCTGCCCAGTACACCCTGAGCACCTTGCCTCAACCCAACAATCCTGAAGTGAAGCTCAAAGAAGTACCCGGCAAGTTGATGGCCGTTCACAGTTACACCGGCTTCAACACCCTGGCCAAAGTTCAAAGCAAAACCGATGAACTGATGGCATGGTTGCAGCAAAAAAACTTCAAAGTCATTGGAGCCCCTCAACTCTCGCGCTACGACCCACCTTGGACCTTGCCCATGTTCAGGCGCAATGAAATCATGGTTGAGATAGAAAAATAATTGGGGTCAGATCAACATTAATTTTGTTAATCAAAGGGGTTTAAGGCTTAGGGGGGCTTCCTCATACTGGAGTACCAGAAATCGTTCAGCCCCCCTAAGCCTTAAACCCCTTTGATTAGAAATTAATGTTGATCTGACCCCAATTATTCGGTGTTGAATTCACGCCACAAAAGGTACAGGCCACTCAGGACAACAATGCCCGCCCCCAGCACAACAGCAGCGTCAGGAATTTGGCCAAACATAAGCCAGCCCCCCAAGCTCATGTAAATGATTTGCTGATACAAAAAGGGGCCGAGCACCGCAGCTGTGGCGTATCGATGGGCCAGTGCTGAGGCCGTGTGGCCCAAACCGCCTGTTAAACCCGCCAAAACCAAGACACCCCAAACTTGCCATGACGCGGGCGTCTCCCAGTACCCAATGGCAAAAGGGGCTAGCAACAAAGATGGGACAGTGGCGGAAGCCAGTTGGGTCGAAATGGGATGATCGCTCCCAGCCAGTCGGCGGGTCATTAAATTGAAAGCTGCATATAGCACGGCATTCATGATGCTCAACAAAATAGCGGGATGAAAGCCATGACTGCCTGGCCGAATGATGACCAGTACGCCAACAAATCCTGTGCAAACGGCCAGCCATTTTTTGGCATCCAGCCGCTCATGCAACCACACAGCGGAAATGAGCGCGATCAATATGGGCACTGAAAATTGCACTGCCCCCGTTTCTGCCAATTGCAAATACTGCAATGCAAAAAAGTTCAACCCTGTCATGAGGGCCAACATCACACCACGAAGCAATTGCAATCGTGGATTGTGAATTTTGAACAAAGCCACTCCCATCGAAGGCATGAAAATGGCGGTGGTCAACAAGGTGTGAAACACAAACCTGAGCCACACCACTTGCAACACGGGCACCGTTTGCACCAACCATTTGGCACTGGTGTCGAGCACCGCAAACATCAAGGTGGTCACAGTGACCAGCGCAATGCCTACTTGGCGATTGCGCGCTGTATCACTTAAAAGTTGGGACATCCGTCGCAGAGCAACTAAGAGGAGCCAGATCAACATTCACAACATGAATGTTGATCTGACCCCACTTGGTTCAATCCAGGCTAAGGCCAATTTTGCGGGCCACGGTGCCCCACTTGGCGAAGTCTTTATTGACCTTGGCGACAGCCTCTTCAGGTGTACTGCCAATCACGATTTGATCTGTGGCCTTGAGGCGCTCAGCAGCTTCTGGCGTCCGCAATGCCTCCACAACCGCCATTCGAAATTTATTGACAACCTCATCAGGGACCTGACGAGGCGCCAATAAAATCAAACTGAAATCGGCCTCATAGCCTTTCACGCCAGCTTCGGCAATGGTGGGCACGTCGGGCAACGTAGGCGAACGGCCATGACCCGACACCGCCAAGGCAGTTAATTTGCCTGACTTCACATGGGGCAACACAGTCGGCCCCGCCAACAAACCACAAGGCACCTGACCCGCCAACACATCCTGCATGGCCGGCGCCGGACCTTTGTAAGGAATGTGCGTCATCTGCATGCCCGTCATGTTCAACAACAATTCTGTCGACAAATGACCGGGCACACCCGCGCCGCCCGAGGCATAACTCAAGGGCGTGGTTTTTGATTTGGCAATCAATTCATTCAAATTTTTCACGCCCAAGGATGGGTTGCACACCAAGGTTTGGCTGAAGGAAGACAACACACTGATGGGTTTGAGGTCGTCCAACTTGAAGGTCATGGACTTGTAGACATGCGGATTGACCGTCAGCAAGGTGTCGGTGGCAATCAAAAAAGTGTAGCCATCGGGTGCAGCGCGAGCCACAGCCGCCGCACCGATGTTGCCCCCAGCCCCTGGTTGGTTTTCAATCACGATAGGCTGCTTCAAGATGGCTTGAATCCGCTCAGACGCTGTGCGCATGACCAAATCGCTGGGACCACCGGGTGGGTATGGCGCAATCACTTTGATGGGTTTGGCGGGCCAACTCTGCGCCATGGCGGCACTGCCCACCCATATGAAAGATGCAACACACATCCACTTGAAACGGACAAATTTCAGACTCTTCAACATCCATGTCTCCCTGTTCATGCCCATCTTAGTCATCATGGCCACCACAGCCTATCCCGATTAACGCTGATAACAGCCCTTCACAGGCAGGCATTATCAAATTCTGTCTAAGATACAGTGCAACCGTTCAGACTTGACCACCTATGAAATGCCCCTCTCAACACAGCCCTAGGCATCGGGTATTTCCAATCCGAGACTCACATCCACTCAGCGCCACCAGCTTGGCTGTCGCGTGTTGGCTCAGCTTACCGTTGGGCGCGTTGGCGCAAGATGCCGCCATGGGTGGTCAAACCGAAACCACCAGCGGCACTCAACCCAGTGTTGTTCAGCGCGTTGAAATTGTGGCGCGACAAGGCTCCACCGAATTGAGGCGCGCTGCCAGTGTGGCCAAACAGATTTATGGCCGCGAAGAGCTCGACCGTTACGGTGACACCAACACCTTGGATTTTTTGCGACGCCTGCCCGGTGTTAACGTGGACACAGGCGGCCCTCGCATGCGAGGCCTGGGCGCTGGTTACACACAAATTCTGATCAACGGAGACCCAGCGCCTCAAGGCTTTAACTTGGACCAGCTCAGTCCCTCCCAAATTGAACGGATTGAAGTCATCAAGGCTGCCACGGCGGATCAAAGCGCACAAGCCATTGCCGGCACCATCAATGTGATCTTGAAAGAAACCTCACGTCGCTCGCTCAGTACGCTGCGTGTGGGCATGGCATCTGGTGTTGACAGGCCGTTGGGCAATCTCAATTATTCACTCAGCGAATCCGCTGGTCCTTTCAATTTGTCGCTGCCTGTTTCTTTGTTTGAATGGGACCGGCAAGTGCGCAACATCATCGATCGAAAGATGGCTGGTTTAGATGGATTGTCTGCAGTGTCACAACAACTGGGTACCAGCAGATCAGACGGCTGGGGCTATAACCTTGCGCCGCGCTTGAACTACAAAATCAGCGACGAGCAAACCTTGTCGCTGGCCACTTTTTTTCAAAAAGGTTATTGGAATTACCGCACCGACTACGTCAATCGCGCTGTCGCCGGTGTGCCTGTCTTTGACGATGACACTGTTCAAGGCGGTTACTGGGAAAACCGACGCGGCAACATCACTTGGATCAACCGATTCAGCGAAGATCAGCGCATCGAAATCAAAGCAGGTCTCCAGCAATCGAGGTCTGCCTTTGATTTCCGCAATCTGCGAGCAGGTGCCACGCAATTGCAAACTTCAGCCAACAACCTGGACGATGCTGTCACGCACGCCGGCAAATACAGCCAACTGCTGGGCACTGCACATACTCTCACAGCCGGTTGGGATCTCGAGAACAGAAACAGACGAGAGCAACGCACCACCACCGATGCAAGGGGCCAAGCCTTGTTGCCCAGTTTTGAAGGCCAACCCTTCGAAGCGCAAATGCAACGCCAAGCCTATTACATACAAGACGAGTGGGAGTTGTCACCCCAATGGCAACTCTATCTAGGATTGCGCAACGAACGCATTGCCTCAGAAAGCACCAATGCATCCAACCCAGTCTCCAATGTCAGCAGTGTGCTGTCACCCCTTGCTCACGTCACTTACAAGTTTGATCCCAAAAGCAGAGACATGGTCCGCGCCAGTTTGACGCGCAGTTACAAGGCACCTGGCCTCAATGCCTTGTTGGCTCGCCCCGTGATCAACGGTGCCTACACCAACACCAATCTCACCAACACTTACTTGGCACCCGACCGTCTTGGCAACCCCGCCCTCACGCCTGAACTGGCCACCGGCTTGGACATTGCCTATGAAAACTATTTGACCAACGACGGTATTTTCAGTGTGGGCTTGTTTCATCGCAATTTGAACAATGTCGTCAGAAACCTCACCGAGTTGCGTCAAGTCAGTTGGGCCAATGCACCGCGTTGGATTTCACAGCCACAAAACTTTTCCGATGCAGTCACCAGCGGCGTTGAATTTGAACTGCGCGGCCGAGCCGCAGATCTGATGCCTCAATGGTTCAGCCAGGTCAAAGCATTGAACATTCGCAGTTCCTTGAGCATTTACAGATCTCGCATCGCTGCACTGGCAGGCCCAGACAATCGACTGGACGGCCAGCAACCATGGTCTGCCAACCTGGGGTTTGACCAGCGCATCAGCGGTCTTCCACTGAGCGTGGGCGGCAACTTGAGCCTGACGCCGGGGTACGACACACGGCAAACGCCTGAACTGCTGTTGAGACGCACAATTTCTCGCGGCCTGGATGTCTATGCCCTGATGCCTTTAAGCCCCACCGTGTCATTCAGAGCAGCAGCCAGCGCGGGCGTTCAGCAATTTGGACCCCCGAATGGCAGCACCCTTAACTTGCTGTCCAACGGTGACTACACCCGCAATGAACGTTACGCCAAACCGCAACTGAACCTGTCGCTCGACATGCGTCTCTAGTTAGGATGCCTGAATGCCTTGGGTCAAACTGACGTGGAGTGCATTGCTGCTTCTTGCCGGCGCCTTGAATGCTGCCACTCTCCAAGGCAAGGTAATTGGCGTTGCCGACGGCGACACTGTGACGCTTTTGGATGACCAAAAGAATCAACACATAATCAGGCTGCAAGGCATTGATGCACCTGAAAAAGCGCAGGCATTTGGCAACAAATCAAAACAATCCCTGCACGAGATGGTCCATGGCAAAGAAGTCTTTGTCGATGTTCAAAAAAAGGACAAATACGGCCGATCGGTTGGCAAGATTTTGGTGAACCAAACAGATGCCTGCCTCGAACAAATCAAACGCGGCATGGCTTGGCATTACAAACAATATGCCAACGAGCAATCCCCAGAGGACCGTGATGTTTATGCGCAAGCAGAATCAACAGCACGCGCGCAATCCCTTGGCTTATGGAAAGACAAATCCCCTACCCCGCCTTGGGCGTTCAGGAAGCAGAACAAGTAAGTGCCTGGGCATGCGCATGAAAGTGCCTCACACTAGGGTAATGCCGATTGAATTTTGGGACAGTTGACGTAGTCTTAGCGCATCGTTCAAACTATTTTGAAGTTCACCATGACCGTCCACGCACTTCACACCTCCAGCAACATCGATGCCGTTCAACAAGTCAAGATCCATTTGGCCGCCGCCCTGCGCATGGCTGTTTTAGATGGTTTTGAAGAAGGCATCGACAATCACTTCACAGCTTGTGTGCCCGGACGCACGGATCAATATTTTGTATTGCCTTTTGGTTTGCACTGGTCTGAAGCCAAAGCCAGCGACATGATGATTTTCAATGAAGCGGGGCAAACCCTTGAAGGTCAGGGCGTTGTTGAGCTTTCAGCACAAAGCATTCATGCCCCCTTGCACCGACTCACCGGTGCCAAAGTGGTACTGCACACGCATCAACCCTGGGCCACAGCGCTCAACATGCTGCAAGACAACCGTTTGCTGCCCGCAACCCAAACTGCCGCATTCTTTCATGGCCGAATTGCCTACGATGATACCTACACGGGCCTCGCATCGTCATTGGAAGAAGGTGAACGCTTGGCACGACTCATGGGTGACAAAACGGTGCTGTTCATGAAAAACCATGGTGTGGTCACCCTAGGTGACACCGTGGCGCAAGCCTACCGCCGGCTGTACAAACTTGAAAAAGCCTGCCAAACGCAAGTTTTGGCCATGAGCACCGGCAAAGCTTTGAACATCCTGAGCGACGATGTCATTCAACGCGTTCTGACACCCTCTGGCGCTGATCGCCATCCACGCGGTGAACGCGAACGACTCTACTTCGAAGCCAACATGCGCATCCTAGATCGCACCAACCCCGGCTACGCCGATTGAGTCAAATAATTGGGGTCAGATCAACATTAATTTTGTTAATCAGTGAGGGCAGAGACAGAGGGGGGCTTCCTCATACTGGGGTACCAGAAATCGTTCAGCTCCCCTCTGTCTCTGCCCTCACTGATTAGAAATTAATGTTGATCTGACCCCAATTATTTTTTCAGCGGCGAAAGCTCGCTGCGATGTGGGTGGCAGGAAGTTTGTCGCGTCCAAACAATTTGTTGCGAAAGGTACCAGGGGTGTACTGGGTTTTGTAGGCGCCCAATTCTTGCAGCCTAGGCACCACCAATTCAATGAAATCGTCAAAGCATTCGGGCACTACAGTACGTGACAAATTGAAGCCGTCAATGTCTGCTTGCAAACACCACTCAATCATCTGATTTGCAATGGTCTCGGCAGAGCCTACCCACGGTGCTTGGCGGCTACCCAAAATCATTTGCGACAACAACTTGCGGCGCGTCCACTGAGGGCCGGCAGCGCGCGTCATGGCCTCGACATTAGACACAATGGCCTGGCTCTTGCCCGTCTCGATGGGCTCGTCAATGTCGTACTTAGAAAAGTCGATGCCCATGGAAGCCGCAGCATGCACCAAAGCACCTTCAGAGCTGGCATAACGTTTGTATTCTTCAAACTTCTCTTGCGCTTGGCTGTCGGTGGCTGCGGTAATGATGGTGGCACCCATCCATACTTGAATGTCACTGGCCAATCGACCTTGTGCCACCGCCTGACCTCGTATGCCCTCCACAATGGTTTTAACGCCCGGCATACTTTGACCATTTAAGAACACGCACTCAGCATGCGTGGCCGCAAAACGAGATCCCCGCGGAGAAGAGCCTGCTTGGTACAACAGAGGTGTTCGCTGTGGCGAGGGTTCAGCCAAATGCATGGCCTGCACTTGGTACTGAGGACCCTTGTGCTGCACCAAATGGACTTTGGAAGCATCGGCATACACACCACGTTGTCGATCGGCCAACACAGCACCCGCCTCCCAACTGCCCTCCCACAACTGGTACACCAAAGCCATATACTCGTCGGCCAAATCGTAGCGATCGTCGTGGGCCGTTTGCCCTGAAAGTCCTGCTGCGCGTGCCGCACTGTCGAGATAACCTGTCACGATGTTCCAGCCAATGCGGCCCTTGGTTAAATGGTCCAAGGTGCTCATGCGGCGAGAAAACAAATACGGCGATTCGTACGTGAGGTTGGCCGTCACACCAAAGCCCAAATGTTCCGTCACACTGGCCATGGCCGGAATGAGCATCATGGGATCGTTCACGGGCACCTGCACAGCACCTTTGACGGCGGCATCGGGGCTTGAGCCCAGTACATCGTACACACCCACCACATCGGCAAAGAAGATGCCATCAAACAAGCCCGCTTCCAAACGCTTGGCGTAGTCGGTCCAGTAATTCAAATCAAGGTAGCGCGTGGACTGATCGCGCGGATGCGTCCAAAGGCCCTGTTGAATGTGGCCGACGCAGTTCATGTCGAAGGCATTGAGCTTGATGTGTTTGGACATAGGCATGAAGGTAGAACCTCAAATAGAATCAGCAAACATCGCTTATCTAACCATAAAACAAAGCACTTGTGTATCAAGTTAAGCGCACCATTCTTTTACAAGCACCCACACAATGACGCATGAACCCAGCAATGTACTTCCCGTCATTGTGTTCGCCCAGTTGACAGGTACCTCACTTACGGGATCCATGACGTTTTACGCATTGCTACCATGTCGCAGCATTGACCCCTGCTTAGCCTCTGGTCGATGCGCACCCTCTTGAAAAACTGACTGACTGCCCTATCATCTTCACAACTTGCTGTCGGATTCGAACATCAGACAATCAAGGGAATGTGTGCATGTACGTCCATTTACAAGGAGATCCAAAGCATGACGATTGACAGAAGAAAGTGGGTGCTCGGTGCATCCTCCTTGCTCATGGCCAAATCAGTGCTGGCACAAACAGCCCATCACCACGGCACGCACCATCCTGCTCTGCCTAAAGCAGACCCCTCTTCTGAGCCCTATGCCAAACTTCAAGGTGGCGTCCCTCACCACCTCACAGCCGACCAAGAATCACAACGCTCTGTCAACAGCCCTGCGCCTAAAGGGCCCACAGGACGATGGATCCCACGTGCATCTTTGCCTATTCCTCGAAGTGAAATGGCATGGGCCACTGAGTGGGCAGGCAGACTGCATGTGATAGGCGGCTATGGTGAGGGACGGGTCGACCGGGGCTATCACCATGTGTACGAACCGCAAGCTGATCAATGGCATTTGGCAGCCCCGCTTCCAAGGGGCGCCAACCACGTGGCTGTTGCTTCTTTGGATGGTCGCATCTATGCGTTTGGCGGCTTCATTGAGCAAAATAGAAATCCAGACAACCATGCCTATGTCTACGAAGTAGCGCAGGACAAGTGGCGCTCCATAGCACCCCTGCCCAGACCAAGAGGTGCAGCCGCCGCAGTGGCCTTGAATGGCAAACTGCACCTGATTGGTGGCGCTTCATCACCCACAGAAGAACGTGCCAGCGTTGGCTGGCATGAAGTCTACGATCCAAAAACCGATCAATGGAGCCGAAAAAAAGCTCTGCCTGGTGCTCGCGATCATGTGGGGTGTGTGGCTTACCAAGGGCGCATACATGTCATTGGTGGGCGCTTCAATACATTCGAGTACAACACGGATTTACACCATGTGTATGTTCCCGATAAGGACACTTGGGAACTTCTGGCACCACTGCCAACCGCACGTTCAGGACATGGTCTGGTGATTTATCGCGATCGGTTTTTCGCAATGGGTGGTGAAGGCGGCATCATCAACCGTCCTGGCCAACAAACCGTTTTCGGTCAAATGGAAAGTTACGATCCAGTCAGCAACACATGGCAATCGCACGCCGCCATGCCAACCCCCCGCCATGCTGTGGGGGCCGTTGCCATTGGCGATTGGATTTATGTGGCAGGCGGTGGCGCAGTATTGGGCGGTAGCGTGCAATCTGCAGTGCACGAAGCGTTTACCTTGAATGGGGTGTAAAAAAAGCACCGCGAGTTGACACTGGGTGCTTGATGTTTTGAGAATGTTGGTAGGCGCGATTGGACTCGAACCAACGACCCCCACCATGTCAAGGTGGTGCTCTAACCAGCTGAGCTACGCGCCTACAAATTCAGCCCGCATTGTAGCATCAAAAAAGTCTCACCTGCCCCACCCCAGACACTGACTTCACACTTTGCATCACCCGCTTCAAGAGGGATGCATCGGCCACTTCGACGGTGAATGTCATCCATGCCGTCCCTTTGATCGACTGGGTCTGCACGCCCACGACGTTCATTTTTTCCTTGGCAAAGACCTCCGAAATGTCACGAAGCAAGCCCTGACGGTCGGTCGCCTCTACAGAAACTTCCACAGGGTACAACAGCGTCTGACCCGGTTTTTGGACGCCCCAACGAACCTCAATCACCCGCTCGCTGTGCTTCGTCAACAAGGACTGAAAGTTGCGGCAGTCATTTCGGTGAATGCTGACGCCTTTGCCTCGCGTGACAAAACCACTGATGGCATCGGGCGGTGCAGGTCTGCAGCATTTGGACAATTGGGTCAGCAATGAATCGACGCCCACCACCAGCACACCCGATTGAGATTTGGGAGGCACCACCCGAGATTTTTTGAGCAGCACAAAATCATCGGGCTGCATCACGGGTTCTGGCGGCCGCAAGAAGACCTCGATGTTGCGCAAGGAAAACTCATCCTTGCCCACCGTTTCAAACAAGGCCTCAGACGATTTGAATCCCAAATCTGAAGCCAGGTCTTCTAACTTGATGGACGTCTTGCCTTCTCGTTGCAAAATTTTCTCGACAGCCTCACGCCCCTTTGCAATGTTCTCGTGCGTGATTTGTGCATTGAACCAAGCACGGACTTTGGCTCGCGCACGGTGACTGACCAAAAAACCCAGCTCTGTGTTCATCCAATCCCGCGAAGGGCCGCCTTCCTTCACGGTGGTGATTTCCACGGTCTGTCCATTTTGCAGGGGCGTGTTCAAAGGAATCATCACGCCATCGGCTTTGGCACCTCTGCATCTGTGGCCCAAGTTGGTGTGCACGGTATAAGCAAAGTCGATGGGTGTCGCACCTTTGGGCAGCTCCACAATGGCGGCGTTGGGCGTGAGCACATAGATGCGATCGTCAAACAGCGCAGTTTCTTCGGCAGATGGGTCTGCACCCGTTTTTTCTGCAGATGCGTCTGGCCCTGCAGCCTCTGTCGACATCTCGCGCTCCCACGCCAAGAGCTGCCGCAACACTGCAATTTTGGCGTCGTAATCGCTGTTGGCGCTGACCCCCACATAACCCTTGGCACCCGCCTCTTTGTAAGCCCAATGCGCCGCCACACCATGCTCAGCATGGTCGTGCATGGCTTGGGTGCGGATTTGAATTTCAATGGGTCGACCGGCGTCATCACGTACCACGGTGTGCAATGACTGGTACCCATTGGGCTTGGGCTTGGCAATGTAATCGTCAAACTCGGAGGTGATCGGAGAAAAGCTGGAATGCACCCAGCTGAGCGCCTCATAGCAATCGGCCACATTGGACACAATGATGCGCATGGCACGGATGTCAAACACTTGCGAAAAGTCGAGTGACTTGCCGCGCATTTTTTTCACAATGCTGTAAATGTGCTTGGGCCGGCCTTGCACAGAGGCTTTGATGTTTTGCGCTGCCAATTCGGTTTGCACTTGTTCCCGCAAACGCTGCATGTTGCTTTCGCGCTCCACACGCTTTTCATCAAGCAATTTGGCAATTTGCTTGTAGGTATCGGGCTCTAAAAATCGGAATGACAAATCTTCCAATTCCCATTTGATTTCCCAAATACCCAATCGATTGGCGAGCGGCGCGAAGACCTGCAAAGACTCTTTGGCCAAACTGGCCGGCACCGCTTGTTTGCTGCTGGCAAAGTAGCGCAGCGTTTGCAGACGCGATGCCAAGCGCAACATGATGACGCGCAAATCTTTGCTAAATGCTAGCAACATCTTGCGTACATTTTCAGTTTGCGCGCGCGGATCAACTTGCAATTGGGCAGCCGAAGATGCAGAGCGTGACAGGCGCTGAACTTCTACCAATTTGGTTGTCTCAACAGCAAGAGACGCAAACTCATCACCGAACGTTTTGGCGATCACTTCGTGCGGTCGACTCAGATGCGGGCAGGTGTACACCAAATAACTCGCCGCCTTGACATCGTCACCGCTGTTCATGCTGTCCAAAATGGCCACGACCGCATCGGCATGGACGAGCAAATTTTCACCCGTGTCGAGAATTTCACCCGACAAAAATGGTTCGGCAAATGCACGTGCTCGAATCAGGATGTCATCCGCGGGCAAACTCATGTGTGCCATCCCAAATAAGACAACACCCAGCTGATTTGATCTGCATGCACAAAGCTGGGTGCATGCCCCACACCGTCAACAGTGATCACTTCGTGCGGGCCAAACGATTTGGAAATGAGCCACATGGCATCGGCAGCCTCTTGCACAGAGGCAAAGTGCCCCACCTCACCCACATAGGTTTGCATGTTTTGAATGGACTTCCAAGAAACTGGCGGACCAATGTCGTTCAAAATCAAATGGCTGATGGGGCTTGGCAGTTCTTGAACAGCCAACAACATGCCAATCACACCACCCATGCTGGTGCCAAACCAATCCAAGCGTGCGATGGGTTGATGGCTGTTCAAACTTTGAAGTAGCACGCGCATGTCGCTGGCATATTGGGGGAATTGATATCCCATGGGGTCGGGCAACCAGTCACTTTGGCCCCGCCCTACCACATCGGGGCAGATGACCCTAACTGGGGCTGACCCCGATGCAGCGGCAGCCGCCACCATGGCTTGTGCCAGTTGGTCAAAATCGCGTCCCTGGCGTGTCAGTCCATGCACGCAGACCACCACGTGCTGGGCCGAGCTGGGGCCCCAGGACCAATACGCCATGCGGTGCATGCCCTCGGGATGAGGGCAATTGACATACTCAAGAACAGGTTCAGTCATGCAAATTTTTTGGATTGACTGGCCGTTGTCAGGCCCACGTGGCCTGGTCGCGCCATAATTCACTTTTGCACATCGTAAATCATTCGGAGAACTCCATGCTGAAAGGCAAAACCGCACTCGTAACCGGCTCAACCAGTGGCATCGGCCTGGGCATTGCCAAAGCCTTGGCCAAACAAGGTGCCAACATCGTTTTAAATGGTTTTGGCGATCATGCGGGCCCAGAGGCCGACATTGCGGCTTTGGGTGCCAAAGTGGCCTACCACGGCGCCGACATGAGCAAGCCCGCCGAAATCGAGGCCATGGTGAAATTTGCAGAAGAAAAATTTGGCCGTGTAGACATCTTGGTCAACAACGCCGGCATTCAGCACGTGGCACGCGTTGAAAACTTTCCCGTCGAGCGATGGGATGCGGTGATCGCCATCAATCTGTCCAGTGCCTTTCATGCATCGCGTGCTGTCTTGCCGGCCATGCAAAAAGCCAACTGGGGTCGCATCATCAATGTGGCATCTGTGCACGGTTTGGTGGGCTCTGCCGAAAAATCGGCGTATGTGGCTGCCAAGCACGGCATTGTGGGATTGACCAAGGTCACAGCCCTGGAAAACGCCACCACAGGTGTGACTTGTAACGCCATTTGCCCTGGCTGGGTGTTGACGCCTTTGGTTCAAAAGCAAGTGGATGCCAAAGCCGAAGCTTTGGGCTTGAGCAACCAAGCTGCCACTGAATTGTTGTTGGGTGAAAAAGAGCCCTCCAAGCAATTCACCACCCCTGAAGAGTTGGGCGAATTGGCGGTGTTTTTCTGCTCCGCTGCCGGCAACAACATTCGCGGCGTGGCCTGGAACATGGACGGTGGTTGGGCCGCTCAATGAGTTTTCAAACAAATGCCACCTTGAAGGTGGCATTTTTCTTCATGGCTTGTGAATCAACACCACGGCCCTGGCCTCCATGCTGAGGCCCTCTCCCACAGGCCCCATTTTTTCAGCCGTTTTGGCTTTCACATTGACATGGGATTCGGGTACGCCCAATGCCTTGGCAATGGCAGATCGAATGTCTGAGCGATGTGGCGATAACTTGGGTGCTTGGGCAATGATGGTGCAATCGACATTGCCCAAATGCCAGCCCAGTTGCTTCACATGGTCGTAGGCTTTTTTCAACAACACCACCGAATTGGCGCCCTTGTAGGTGGCATCGGTGTCTGGAAAATGCTGGCCAATGTCGCCTAAGCCCGCAGCGCCCAACAATGCATCGGTGATGGCATGCAACAAAACGTCTGCATCGGAATGACCCAACAGCCCTTTGTCGTGCGGAATTTGAACACCGCCCAGCATCAAGGGACGGCCTTCAACCAAGGCATGCGTGTCCCAACCTTCACCAACTCGAATGGTCATGTTCTGCTCCCTAGCAAATCTTCCGCCAAAGCGAAATCGGGTGGATAAGTGACTTTGAAATTGTGTGGACTGCCCACCACCAACTTGGGCGAAAAGCCAGCCATCTCCATGGCGCTGGCCTCGTCGGTGATGCCTTCAAAATGGTCAGCTTGCTTGGCCTTCAGTGCAGCATGCAACTGTCCTGCGCGAAACATTTGAGGTGTTTGGGCCAACCATTTGTCTTGACGCGGCAAGGTTTGACTGACACGACCATGGACGGCCGATTTCAATGTATCGGGCAAAGGCAATGCCAACAAGCCGCCCACCTCATCATCGATGCAAGCATCGATCAAGCGATTGATTTCTACGGATGTGATCAAACACCTTGCGGCATCATGGACCAAGATCCAATCGTGGCTTTGCAGCCCCTCTGAATTTGCCGTGCCAGCTTCAAGCAATTGGGTCAAACCATTGAACACCGATTCAGCGCGTGTCGCACCTCCGCAA
>RFVJ01000001.1 GCA_009928125.1 Betaproteobacteria bacterium | reverse complement strand
AAAGACAACGTTGTGAAGCAAAACAACGACGGTATTTTGTATTTGTTCAAAAAGAACAAGGTGTCTTTCTTCCACGGCCGCGCGGCATTCAGCAAAGCTGTTGAAGGTGGCTATGAGGTCAACGTCACTGGCGCCGCCAACGAAACCTTGGTGGGCAAAAACATCATTGTGGCCACAGGTTCCAATGCACGCGCTTTGCCAGGCACACCCTTTGATGAAGTCAATGTGTTGTCCAACGACGGTGCTTTGAAAGTTGGCGCAGTCCCCAAGAAATTGGTGCTCATCGGTTCCGGTGTGATCGGTTTGGAAATGGGTTCTGTCTGGCGTCGTCTGGGCTCCGAAGTCACCATCCTCGAAGGTTTGCCAACTTTCTTGGGCGCAGTGGACGAGCAGATTGCCAAAGAGGCCAAAAAAGCATTCGACAAGCAAGGCCTGAAAATTGAACTCGGTGTCAAAGTCGGTGAAATTCAAACCGGCAAAAAGGGTGTCAAAGTGGCCTACACCAATGCCAAGGGCGAAGCCCAGAGCATTGATGCAGACAAGCTGGTTGAACACCGAAGCGGTGGGTCTCCAATTGGACGAACGCGGTGCCATTGTGGTGGACGCTGAATGCAAAACCAATTTGCCAGGGGTCTGGGCAGTGGGCGACGTGGTGCGTGGTCCTATGTTGGCGCACAAAGCCGAAGAAGAGGGCGTTGCTGTCGCCGAGCGCATTGCGGGTCAGCACGGTCACGTCAACTTCAACACGATTCCTTGGGTGATTTACACCAGCCCCGAAATTGCATGGGTGGGCCGCACTGAGCAGCAACTCAAGGCGGATGGCGTGGCTTACAAAGCAGGTACGTTCCCATTCTTGGCAAACGGTCGTGCACGTGCATTGGGTGATACCACCGGTATGGTCAAGTTCTTGGCCGATGCCAAGACAGATGAAATCTTGGGCGTTCACATCGTCGGACCTATGGCCAGCGAGTTGATCTCTGAAGCCGTTGTGGCCATGGAATTCCGTGCCAGCGCCGAAGACATTGCCCGTATCTGCCATGCGCATCCCTCATTGAGCGAAGCCACCAAAGAAGCTGCTTTGGCAGTGGACAAACGGACCTTGAACTTCTAAGTTTTTGAAGTCTCGTTAAACTATGAAGCCCGGGCCAGTCCCGGGTTTTCTCATTCCAAAGATCCCTTCCAACAAAGCATTTGCCCATGTCCGTTCGCTCAGCCTATGACCAAGAACTTCTGAACAGAGGCTATCAGGCGGATCCTGCACAAATCCGAGCCGTAGAGGCTTTAGAGCGCTGTGCACAAGAATGGGCGGCTTATCAGGAGAGCATCAAAAGTCCGCTGAGGTTTTTAAAGAAGAAACCAGAGTTGCCACGGGGTGTGTACATGTTTGGCGGTGTAGGCCGTGGCAAAAGCTTTTTGATGGACTGCTTTTACAACGCGGTTTCCGTGAAAGATAAAACGCGCTTGCACTTTCACGAGTTCATGCGCGAGGTTCACCGAGAATTGGCCTTGATGCAAGGCACCGTCAATCCCTTGGATGAGCTCGGTCGGCGCATGGCGAAACGCTACCAACTGATTTGTTTTGATGAATTTCACGTGGCTGACATCACCGATGCCATGATCTTGCATCGTTTGTTGGTTTCGCTGTTTGACAATGGCGTGAGCTTTGTCACCACCTCCAATTTCAAACCCGACAATTTATACCCGGATGGTCTGCACCGCGATCGATTGCTGCCTGCCATTGCTCTTTTGAATCAGCGCATGGAAGTGCTGAATGTCGACAATGGCACCGATTACCGACGACGTACCCTGGAGATGGTCAAGCTCTACCACTGCCCCTTGGGCGCAAAGGCCGATGCAGACATGTCGGAAGCCTTTACCCGATTGGCCAGTGGCCCTGATGAAGATCCCATTCTTCACATTGAAGCGCGAGAAATTACCAGCAAGCGCCGCGCAGGTGGTGTGGTTTGGTTTGACTTCAGAGCCTTGTGCGGTGGCCCACGCTCGCAAAACGATTATTTGGAAATTGCCACCCAATTTCACACCGTGCTTTTGAGCAATGTGCCCATGATGCCACCCCGTTTGGCATCAGAAGCAAGAAGATTTACTTGGTTGATCGATGTTCTATACGACCGGCGTGTTAAATTGATTCTTTCTGCCGAGGTCGAGCCCGAAGCCCTTTACACCGAAGGACCGCTGGCCCACGAATTTCCGCGAACCATTTCACGCTTGCATGAAATGCAGTCCTCTGAATTCTTGGCCCTGGAACACCGAACAGTCGACACGCACATCACATGAAATTGGCATCCTTACTGCAACGCTTGATGGGCACGCTGGCTTTGTCTGGCGGGTTTGCTGTCTGTGCGCAGTCAGTCCATCTCACAGCGCCAGAGCTGCTGGACATTCAAGCACAGCGGGCTGTCATCACGCAGGAAAAAAAGCAGGTTCTCGACCAATTTCAAACCACCTCCAAGGCCTGCTGGCAAAAGTTTGCAGTGAACGACTGTTTGGCGCTTGCCCGACGCCAAAAATACCAAGCTTTGGGGCCGTTGGACCAGCGTGAGATTCAACTCAACGCCAAAGAGCGAGAGTTGAAAGAACTGGACCGCCAACAACGCCTGTCGGACAAGGCCAGCAGCAAAGGCGATCGTTGAGCGCGTACATTGAATCGGTTGCCAGCGCCTTCATGCCAACCGGCGTTTTGGCACAAGCCAATTCGAACTTCAAACCCCGAACTGGGCAAACAGAAATGGCCTTGGCTGTTGCTGAAACCCTCTCGGCTGGGGGTGAGTTGGTCGTGGAGGCTGGGACCGGTGTCGGCAAAACCTATGCTTATTTGGTACCTGTTCTGTTAAGTGGTCAGCGCGCATTGGTCTCGACAGCCACCAAGGCGCTTCAAGACCAATTGTTTTCACGCGACATCCCCAGACTGATCGATGCATTCAATTTGCCGATTCGGGTGGCCTTGCTCAAGGGGCGTGGCAGTTATTTGTGCACACAGCGTTTGTCGCAGGCGCGGCAAAGCAGCGACGCGTCCTTGCGCATTCACGCGCATGCTCTCAGCAAAATTGAAACCTGGGCACAAGCGACGCGCACAGGCGATTTGTCAGAACTGTCGGGACTGGACGATCGATCGCCCGTCATTCCACTTGTGACATCCAACCGCGACAACTGCCTGGGTTCACCATGTCCTCAATTTAAATCTTGCCATGTCAACCTCGCTCGCAAAGAAGCCATGGCCGCCGATGTGGTGGTCATCAACCACCATTTGTTTTTCGCTGATTTGAATGTTCGCGAAACCGGCATGGCAGAACTGTTGCCTTCTGTTCAAACCGTGGTGTTTGACGAAGCGCATCAACTCAATGAAATTGGCATCCATTTTTTAGGCAAGCACCTCAGCACCAGCCAATTGCTTGAATTGACACGCGATATCTTGGGCGCGGGTGTGCAAATGGCCAGAGGCTTGGTCGATTGGAACCTCATTTGCAGTGTGCTGGAAAAAGCCACGCGGGATTTGCGCCTGACGGCTCAAAATGCCAGGCCCGGCGCCCGCTTGCGATGGGCCGATCCCATTCCCGATGAAATTGAAACGGCCGAATGGTTGACTGCCATGGCGCAATTGGAGGTGGCCTTGAATGCCGCGCAAGCAGCCTTGGACACTGTGAGCGAAATGGCCCCTGACTTTGTGCGCTTGCACGAACGGGTTGGTTTGCAATTGAAGTTGTTGCAAGATTTCCAAGCCCCCTGTGATGAAGGCGCTGTTCGCTGGGTAGAGGTCGGTACTCAGATGCGCTTGGTGGAGTCCCCGCTGGACATTTCAAGGGCGGTGCGAACCCACATGATTCAACGCCCCGAGCCGCCGTCACACCTCGAAGACTCGGCAAGTTCGGTACCGTCAACGCCAGCACAACGTGCTTGGGTGTTCACGTCGGCCACTTTGGGTGAGGACGCTGAAATGCGCTGGTTCACAGAGCCTTGTGGACTGGGCGATGCACGCAAGCTGCGAGTGGCCAGTCCGTTTGATTATGAGTTGATGTCTGCCCTTTACGTTCCGCAGGGCATGCCCAAGCCCAATGACTTCAGCCACACACGCAAGGTCGCCAGTTGGGTCGAGAAATACGCCAGACAATTGGGCGGTCGCACCTTGGTCCTCACCACCACCTTGAATGCCATGCGCAACATTGGTGAAGCCCTCACAGCGTCTCTGGGTCACAGCGGTGAATTGGAAGTTTTGGTTCAAGGCCAAGGCCCCAAGCGACGCCTGATGGAGCGATTCAGGGAGGGCGCCAGTCAAGGCGGTTTGGGCTGCGTGTTGGTGGCATCCGCATCTTTTTGGGAGGGCTTTGATGTGCCAGGTGATGCGCTTCAATTGGTGGTCATTGACAAACTGCCGTTTCCGCCGCCCAACGACCCCTTGGTCGAGGCGCGATCACAGCGACTCGAGCTGATGGGCAAAAGCTCATTCTCAGAGTACAGCGTGCCAGAGGCTGCTGTGGCCTTGAAACAGGGTGCAGGTCGTTTGATTCGAAGTGAAACCGACACAGGCTTGCTGGTGGTTTGTGATCCCCGCCTCACGGGAATGGCCTATGGCAAACGGCTGTTGGCTTGTTTGCCACCCATGCGCAAAATCAGCCATGAAGCAGACTTTGAATTGGCGTTGTCGCAACTTACCAAAATTTCCACCACGAACCCGTCTTTTGATTCACAGGGGTAGGTGGCGCAGGGAAGTTTTTGTCCAACACGCGTTGCGCATCGGCCTTGAGGTTTTGCATGCCCAATGCATCATAAGACTTGATCAAAATTTCCAAGGCTTCTTTGATGGCGGGGACGCCGGGGTAGTCGGTGATGGCCAATTGCGCACGGTTCACGGCGGCCACATAAGCACCTTTGCTGTAGTAGTAACGCGCAACATGAACCTCGTAAGAGGCCAGTGAATTGACGATGTAGGTCATTCTCTGACGTGCGTCAGGGCTGTATTTGGAATCTGGAAAGCGCGTGATCAATTCTTTGAAAGACTCAAAAGAGTCTTTGGCAGCTTTCTGATCTCGCTCCGACAAATCTTGTTTGGTGATGAAAGAGAACAAGCCCAGGTTGTCGTTGAAGTTGACCAAGCCTTTGAGGTACAAAGCGTAATCAACAGCGGGACTGGCGGGATGCAATTTGAGAAACCGGTCCAGTGTGGCAATGGCCTGTACTTTTTCGGTAGCCCGGTATTGCGCATAAGCTTTTTCAATTTGTGCTTGCTGCGCCAATGGCGTTCCGGCAGCGCGGCCTTCTAATTTGTCGAACAGCATGGCGGCGCGGTCCCAAGCACCGGCATTGACTTCATCTCGGGCCTCGCTGTAAATTTTTTCGGGGGCCCAAGCTGCCGTGGGATCCGCAGGCGTGCTTGAGCATCCGGTCAGGAATGTGGCGGCCAAGCCAACAAGCGTAAGCACAAGCACCGATAATCTGAACTTCAACATCTGGCAACCTTGGAAATAAACCAAATTGATTATATCGAGCCCCTCAGATCTAGAAGAGACAGATGATCTTGTGGAAGAAACCATGGTGGCGCAAGGTGGTCTTGCCCCGCAAGTCGAGATTCGAGACATCGTGGTGGGACCCGAATTTCATGGTCAGCGACTTGACCGCTTGCTGGTTGCTGCTGTTCCTGAGTTCTCTAGAAGTTATTTGCAACAACTTTTAGAGGATGGTGCGGTCACCCGAGCTGGCCTGCCTGCGCTGAAATCCTCCCTCAAGGTCAAAGCTGGCGAGGCTTGGACCATTGAACTCAGGGCCACCCCCCAGTCTCAGGCCTTCAAGCCAGAGTCAATGGATCTGAAAGTTGTCTATGAAGACGCGCACCTGCGGATCATTGACAAGCCTGTGGGCATGGTGGTTCATCCTGCCCCTGGGCATTGGTCAGGAACTTTGATGAATGGGCTGTTGGGCCTTGATTCTCAACTGATGGATTTGCCCAGAGCGGGCATCGTGCACAGGCTGGACAAAGACACCAGTGGGCTCATGGTGGTGGCCAGAACGCGACAAGCCATGGATGCTTTGGTTAAAAAAATAGCCGCGCGTGAGGTCAAACGTGAGTACTTGGCCATCAGCGACAGGGTCTGGACGGGGTCGCGACAAAAAACTGTCGATTTGCCCATCGGTCGCGATCCAGCGCAGCGGCTTCGCATGGCCGTGGTGGATTTGACCCGAAACTCCGGGAAAACCGCCACCACCCACTTCCAGGTGTTGGCCCAAAGTGAGCAAGGTGTCTTGGTGCGCTGCACATTGGAGACGGGGCGGACACACCAAATTCGGGTTCACATGGCATCTCTTCATTTGCCTTTGGTTGGCGACAGTCTTTATGGCGGTCGCGCAGAGCCGCTGATGCCGCGGCAGGCCCTGCACGCAGTGCAATTGGCCTTTGTCCACCCAGTCACCGATGAAAAGATGAGCTTCAAGTCCACCTTGCCGCCAGATTTTCAAGATTTGCTGAAGGCATGGTCGCTCAGTTACAATGAATCCGCCTGATCCTAGGCCCGAGCGGTTCCTCTGAATGGCTCGAATTCTTTTGATGTCTCGCACCGAGTGGACTGGGTCCTCTGTTGGTTTCAAGCCTCACCTCGTGTGCGTTTCAGTTCGCGCTTCATGCGCATTTATCCCGGAAGACTGACACCATGAATACGGCTCAGGCCAAGCGTGTCCTTGAAACAGCGTTGCTTTGCTCAACCCAGCCTGTCACAGTACGTGAGATGCGCGTGTTGTTCGAAGACGCTTTAGGCGCTGACACCCTTAAAGTTCTTTTAGAAGAGTTGCAACTTGACTGGGCCGAGCGTGGCTTGGAACTGGTTTCTGTTGCCACCGGATGGCGTTTTCAAAGTCGCCCAGAGCTGCGCATGTACTTGGACAGGCTCAACCCAGAAAAGCCCCCTAAGTACACCCGCGCCGTCATGGAAACATTGGCCATCATTGCCTATAGGCAGCCTGTGACACGTGGCGACATGGAAGACATTCGCGGTGTCACCATCAACACTCAAATCTTGAAGCAGTTAGAGGATCGTGGCTGGGTCGAGGTCATCGGTCACCGAGAGTCGGTCGGCCGGCCGGGCTTGTACGCCACCACGCGTCAATTCCTGGACGACTTGGGCTTGTCATCCTTGGACCAATTGCCCTTGTTGAGCAGTGTTGAGGGACAAGCTGCGGCGCTGGCCACTTTGAATCCAACTGACGATGACAGCACCCAAACTTCCTTGTCTTTGGATGAGGCTGTGGAGGCTGTGGAAGCGGAAGCGGAAGCGGAAGCGGATGCGCCAGAAAGTCCAGCCCATGACTGAGTT
Organism: Betaproteobacteria bacterium; assembly: GCA_009928125.1. Classification (GTDB taxonomy): domain Bacteria; phylum Pseudomonadota; class Gammaproteobacteria; order Burkholderiales; family Burkholderiaceae_C; genus Limnohabitans_A. Next base: position 58,114 of record RFVJ01000001.1, on the reverse strand, counting down.
GCCAGAGGCACCTGATTCACCCAAACAGACTGAGGGTGCTGAATCCCCCCAAGCTGAAGCACACCCCAACGCTGAGGACCACGACATCTTTCGTCCCATCGCCATGGAAGATGTGGTGTCTGGGCAATTTGACCAATCGGCGGAAGGCCTTGCCTCACCGCTCCTCACGAAGCGTGTCCTGGCGCCCCAAGCCGAGTCCCCCAAGCTCCACAAAGTTTTGGCGCAAGCCGGTTTGGGCTCTCGCTTGGAGATGGAGCAGCTGATCCTAGAGGGCCGTATCTCTGTGAACAATGAGCCGGCGCACATTGGTCAACGCATTCAATATGGCGATCAGGTCAAGGTCAATGGACGGCCCATTCGTGTTCGCATTGAGCCACCACCACCACGGGTCATTGCCTATCACAAGCCCGCTGGCGAAATCGTGTCACACGATGATCCGAAGAACAGGCCTACCGTATTTCGCAAGTTGCCACGTTTGCAACATGGCAAATGGCAGTCTGTTGGCCGCCTTGACTTGAACACCGAGGGTCTGTTGTTGTTCACCAACTCAGGCGAGTTGGCCAATCGTTTGATGCATCCACGTTTTGGCTTGGAGCGTGAATATGCGGTGCGTGTTTTGGGTGCCCTCAGCAATGAAGAAAAACAAAAATTGTTAGACGGCGTCATGTTGGAAGACGGCATGGCCCAATTTGGTTCGATTGAAAATGGCGGCGGCGAAGGTTCCAACTGTTGGTACCGAGTCACCATTTCAGAGGGCCGAAACCGTGAAGTTCGTCGCATGATGGAAGCAGTGGGTCATGCGGTCAGTCGCTTGATTCGCATTCGTTATGGCGCCATGGTCTTGCCTCACGGCTTGCGCAGAAGCACCTTCATGGAGTTGGACGAAGCTGACATTCGCGCGCTCACGCATGCTGCCAACAAAGCCGGTGCAGCGCGGGAGAGGGCAGAATCGCCGACCCAATCCGAACGGCCAGAAGGTCGGCGAACTCAAAACCCTCGCAATCGTGCATTTGGTGCGAAAAAGCCTGGACAAAATGCGGGCGGGCAAAGACGTGGGCAAGCCCAAGGCGGGCAACCCGACCCCATGAAGACGTCTGTTGGCTACATTGGCGCGGACAGTTTCAGCCGGCAACGCAAGGCGCAACAACCTGGGGGCCGCTCGGGAGGTCCTCGCAGAAATGGTGGGCGCAGTCGTTGAGATAGGGGGTGGGGGCTTTGACAAAGCGGACTCACATTGGCTCACAAATCCTTTTCACCCATGGGGAAACCCCTAGGTCGGGTTAGAATAGTAGGCTTGCTTTAGTGCAACCCCGCTTTAAAAACGCAGTTTTTAAGTACCATTTTTAAAATAAATTTGAGGAATCTCATCATGGCAATCGAACGCACACTGTCCATCATCAAGCCTGACGCAGTCGCCAAAAACGTCATTGGTCAAATCTACGCACGTTTCGAAGCCGCCGGCCTCAAAGTTGTTGCTGCCAAGATGGTGCATTTGTCACGCGGTGAAGCCGAAGCCTTCTACGCTGTTCACAAAGAGCGTCCTTTCTTCAAAGATTTGGTTGACTTCATGATTTCCGGTCCTGTCATGATTCAGGCCTTGGAAGGTGAAGGCGCCATCTTGAAAAATCGCGACCTGATGGGCGCCACCGATCCCAAGAAAGCTGCACCTGGCACCATTCGTGCCGATTTTGCCGACAGCATCGATGCCAATGCTGTGCACGGCTCTGATGCGGCGGAAACTGCAGCCGTTGAAGTCAGCTTCTTTTTCCCAGGCATGAACGTTTACTCACGTTGATTGCTGCTGAGTTTTTTCGACTCACACCAGCGGCTTAGAAACTTCATTCTTCCGCGATGACGGCCAACCTTCTTGATTTTGACCTAGAAGGCTTGGCCGTTTTTTGTGAAGGGCTGGGCGAAAAACGTTTTCGCGCAACCCAACTTTTTCGTTGGATTCACCAGCGTGGCATGGCGCAGTTCGACGACATGTCCGATCTTGCCAAGTCCCTGCGAGAAAAGCTCAAAGTGCATGCCCATGTGGCGCCTTTGCCCATTCTTTCTCAGCAAATTTCCAAAGACGGCACCATCAAATGGTTGTTTGATGTGGGGGGCGGCGATGCGGTCGAAACCGTTTTCATTCCTGAGGATGACCGTGGCACTTTGTGTGTCTCCTCGCAGGCGGGTTGTGCGGTTGGTTGCCGTTTTTGCTCAACGGGGCACCAAGGCTTCAGTCGCAATCTCACCACGGCAGAAATAGTGGCCCAACTTTGGTTTGCCGAGCATTTTTTGCGCAATCACCTGAAGCAAACTGAGCGTGTCATTTCCAATGTGGTCATGATGGGCATGGGGGAGCCGCTGCAAAACTATGCGGCCCTGATTCCCGCACTGAAAGCCATGTTGGACGATCATGGCTATGGTTTGTCGAGGCGACGGGTCACGGTCTCAACCTCGGGTGTGGTGCCCATGATGGCGCGTTTGTCTCAGGATTGCCCCGTGGCCTTGGCTGTTTCTCTGCACGCACCCAACAATGTGCTTCGAGACAATTTGGTTCCCCTTAATCGCAAATACCCGTTGGATGAGTTGCTTTCCGAGTGCACGCTTTATCTGGCCAAGGCCCCCCGCGATTTCATCACTTTCGAATATTGCATGTTGAAAGGTGTGAACGATCAGCCTGAGCATGCGCAAGAATTGGTGCAGTTGATCAAACGCCATGCCGCACAAGGCTTGCGTTGCAAATTCAACTTGATCCCCTTCAATCCCTTCAAAGAATCTGGGTTGCTGCGGTCCGATTCTTCCGCTGTCGACAAGTTTGCTGAAATTCTGGTTCAAGCAGGCTTTGTCACAACAGTTCGTAAGACGCGGGGCGATGACATTGACGCGGCTTGCGGTCAACTTGCAGGCGATGTCAAAGACCGAACCGACGTGGCCAGCAGAATTGCCCAACAACGTGCAGTGCCGGTTCAATGGGCTTTCAAGCCCACAGCCCAAGCGTCAGATCGTTCTTGATGCCCTACAGCTTGCCAATACCCCCTATGAAGGGGGGTGTTGGTGTGAACTGCTTGCATTTGCTTGCAAGCTGGTTTCTTTTGATTTCATTGGGCCTTGGGGTGGCTTGTCCCGCAAAAGCCCAGCCGGATCAACGAGTCCAAGCTCATTTGGCGCTGGCCTCGGCCTATTTTCAGGCTGATTTGTTGTCGCTGGCCATGCAGGCGACCGACCAAGCCTTGCTGGCTTCACCTCACTCGCCTGAGGCTTTGGGTCTCAAAGCGGTGATTCACCAAAGGCAGGGTCGATTCGCGTTGGCCAACACGTTTTTCCGCCAAGCCAGTCTGCTGGCGCCTCAGAATGCGCAAATTGCCCACAACTGGGGTATTTTGGAGTGTGAGCAGGGCCGTGACGCGTCTGCCTATGTGAAATTTGAGCTGGCGCAACGCCTTTCTGAGGGGCTAGAAAGAGACAAAAGCTTGTGGATTTGGGGCGTTTGCTTGCTTCACAATCAGCAATGGGACGCAGCCCATTCGAAAATGGATGAGGCATTCCAACGGCAACCCAGCTTTATTTCTGAATCGCTTGTTCTCGCGGGTCTCAAAATTCAGCTGGGAAGAGACGCAGAAGCTGAGAAAATTCTAGACAAAGTGAACGATTCCTCCTCTGTCAGTGCACAATCGCTATGGTTGTCTGTGCAACTGGCACAGCGGCAAAATCAAGCAGTTAAAAAGAACCATTGGGGCAAGATGTTAGGACGTCGATTTTCAAATTCAGTGCAATGGCGCGCATACCAAGAGGAGGCATCTCATGACTGAATCCTTGAATGACGCGGTCATGCCGCTGATGCCTGCATCACCGGGTGCATTGATCAAAGCGGGTCGTGAACGTGCAGGCATCCATCTGGCGGTACTTTCGGTCAATTTGAAAGTCTCCATCAAGCAACTTGAGGCCCTAGAAGGCGATCAATTTGAATCATTGTCAGGCCCTGTTTTTGCCCGGGCCTTGGCTGCCAAGGTCTGTCGTTTTGTCAAAATTGATCCCGATCCTGTGTTGGCACTGATGCCTGCAAGCACCAATGGTTTGAAGCCTTTGCAAATTTTGGGGCAAGACGCTTCGCCCTCGTACCCATCCAGTCCAAGCGTGATGAGCACCAAGACGACGGGAATGGGTTTGAAACTGGGGATCGTGGCGTTGTTGTTGATTCTCGCCAGCCTGGTCTTTGACACACGTTGGACGCTGAACCCTTTCAACTTAGGCAAGCCTGCAGACACCCAAGAGGTCGTGCCAACCATGCCCCCCGTTCAAGAGCCAGTTTCTACTGAAGCAGCGCAACCTGAATTGCCCAAAGCCTTGGTGTACGACAGCGCCGCCCCATCCAGTGTTGTAGCGCCTGTTGCGGCATCCGCCTCGGTTGCGCCGCCTGCCATGTCAGGTCCATCCTCACCTGCTAGCCCGTCTTCTTCCAACCCGCCATCAGAGACAAACAAATGAACGAGCCCGTCGCTATTCCAGCCGCCTCACCTTTGCCTCGCCGCAGTTTGCAAGCCGTCGTTCAATGGGGGCAACGCATCGTCACTGTGGGGGGAAATGCACCGGTCCGGGTTCAGTCGATGACCAACACAGACACGGTGGATGTCATCGGTTCCGCCATCCAAGTCAAGGAACTGGCCTTGGCGGGTTCTGAGATGGTGCGCTTGACTGTCAACACCCCTGAAGCTGCTGAAGCTGTTCCGCACATTCGCGATCAACTCGACAAAATGGGCATTGATGTGCCCCTCATTGGCGATTTTCATTACAACGGCCATCGCTTGTTGAACGACCATCCTGCGTGCGCAGAAGCCTTGTCCAAATACCGCATCAACCCCGGCAATGTGGGCAAGGGCGACAAGCACGATTTGCAATTTGGGCAAATGATCGAAGCGGCCATGAAGTGGAACAAGCCTGTGCGCATTGGTGTCAATTGGGGCAGTTTGGACCAAGAATTGTTGGCTTCCTTGATGGACCAAAACAGCCAACGCGCAACGCCGTGGGAATCCCGACAAGTGATGTACGAGGCGCTCATCACCTCGGCCATCAGTTCTGCCGACAAAGCCCACGAGATGGGCATGTCACGGTCTCAAATCATCTTGTCTTGCAAAGTTTCTGGCGTGCAAGATTTGATTGCGGTTTACCGAGAGTTGGCCCGCCGTACAGATTACCCTCTGCACCTGGGCCTGACCGAAGCCGGCATGGGCACCAAAGGCACTGTGGCCTCTGCCACAGCCTTGTCCATCTTGTTGCAAGAAGGCATCGGTGACACCATCCGGGTCTCGCTCACACCACAGCCTGGTGAAGCCCGTACGCAAGAGGTGGTCATCGCCTCTGAAATTTTGCAGTCCCTGGGCCTGAGAATTTTTGTGCCCAGTGTGACCGCTTGTCCGGGTTGCGGCAGGACCACCAGCAGCACCTTCCAAGAATTGGCCAAACAAATCGACGATTATTTGCGTGCACAAATGCCAGTGTGGCGTTCGCAATACCCTGGTGTTGAGAACTTAAAATTGGCCGTCATGGGTTGCATTGTCAATGGCCCTGGGGAAAGCAAGCATGCCGACATTGGCATCAGTTTGCCCGGCACGGGCGAGGCGCCTGCTGCACCGGTCTTCATTGATGGCGAAAAGAAACTCACCTTGCGAGGTGACAACATTGCCCAAGAGTTTCAAGAACTGGTGTCCAAGTACATCGAACAAAGGTTTGGCAACACCCCAAGCACTGCCAATTGAATTGTATGTCTGACAAGAAATCGATCGAGGCCAGCGCCAAGGCTGTCGCCTTTAAAAAACTCACTGCCGTCAAGGGCATGAATGACATCCTCCCGGGTGAGTCTGCCAAGTGGGAATGGTTAGAAGGCACTGTGCGAGATTTGATGGCGCGCTATGCTTATCGCAACATCCGCACGCCCATCGTCGAACCCACCGCCTTGTTTGTGCGGGGCTTGGGTGAAGTCACTGACATTGTCGAAAAAGAGATGTACTCTTTTGAAGACAGGCTCAACGGTGAGGCCCTCACATTGCGACCTGAAAGTACGGCAGGTGTCGTGCGTGCAGTGGTCGAGCACAACATGCTCTATGAAGGCGGTAAGCGTCTCTACTACATGGGCCCCATGTTTCGCCACGAGCGTCCACAGCGTGGACGGTACCGACAGTTCCATCAAATTGGCGCAGAGGTTTTGGGATTTCAAGGGCCTGAAATCGACGCCGAGGTTATTTTGTTGGCCCACGATCTGTGGAAAGCCATCGGCTTGAAAGATGTTCGCCTTGAGCTGAACAGCTTGGGTCAACCCCCCGAGCGTTTGGCGCACCGCGCGGCGCTCATCGCACACTTCGAAAAACATCAAGACGTGTTGGACGAGGACGCTAAGCGCCGTTTGTACACCAATCCTTTGCGAATTTTGGACACCAAAAATCCGGCCATGAAAGATGTGGTCGAAGCCGCGCCACGGTTGATGGACTTTTTAGGTGAGCAGTCTTTGGCGCACTTCAATGCCTTGCGACAAATTTTGGATGCCAATGGTGTTTCCTATTCTTTGAATCCGCGCTTGGTGCGGGGCATGGACTATTACAACCTGACGGTTTTTGAGTTCATCACGGATCAACTGGGTTCTCAGGGCACTGTTTGTGGCGGTGGTCGATACGACTATCTCATCGAGCAGGTGGGGGGCAAACCCGCGCCAGCGGTAGGTTGGGCTTTGGGCATCGAGCGTGTTTTGGCATTGCTGGAAGAGCAGGGTGCGGCAGTGCCTTCAAGCGTACCGCACGCCTATGCCATCGTTCCAGAAGCGCAAAGTTTGCCGGTTGTCTTGAAGAGTCTGCGTCAATTGCGTGCCATGGGTGTCAACGTTCAAATGCATGCAGGAACGGGTGACGGAATTGGCAGCATGAAGAGCCAGTTCAAAAAAGCAGACAGCAGTGGCGCACACTTTGCCCTCATTTTTGGGGCTGATGAACTCGCTCACAATACGGTTTCAGTGAAGTCGCTGCGGGACGGCGGTGGCGCACAAAGAACAGAATCATTGGAAAACCTGGGTGCTTGGGCGCACAGCCTACAATTGACCCCTTGATACAAAGCTGAACATGTCCTCACATCTCGACCTCGAAGAACAAGAACAACTTGACCAACTCAAGCACTTTTGGAAGCAATACGGCAATGTCCTGACCTGGTTGCTGATTGCGGTGATGGGTTCCTACGTCGGCTGGAATGCCTACCAATACTGGGAGCGCCAGCAAGCGACCAAAGCCTCCGCTTTGTTTGATGAAGTGGAACGCACGGCTGCATCCAGCGACGTTGCCAAGCTTGAGCGCTCTTGGAATGACATGAAAGAGCGGTTCCCGAAAACCACCTTCGCGTCACAGTCTGCACTGTTGGCTGCCAAAGTATTTCAGCAGAACGAAAAAAATGAAGCCGCTCAGGCAGCTTTGAAATGGGCCAGTGAAAATGCGGGGGACGAAGCCAGTGCCCAACTGGCACGCATTCGTTTGGCCAATTTGCAAGCTCAGCAAAAATCCTACGATGAAGCCCTCAAAACTTTGTCCAAGCCTTTCACCCCCGCGTTTGCTGGCTTGGCATCGGATGTTCAAGGTGACATTGCTGTCGCGCAAAACAAACCTGCAGAAGCAGTCAAAGCCTATTCCGACGCTTGGACTCAGCTTGCAGACAATGCAGAATACCGTCGTCTGGTTGCAGCCAAATTGAATGCTTTGGGTGTTGACCCCACGCTTGCCAAGGGTGCGACGAAATGACCTTGTCACTACACAGACCCTTTGCCGCTCTCGCCGCTTTGGTGGCCACGGCATTGCTATTGGGGGCTTGCGCCAGTTCCCCAGACAAACCGACGCCCAGTGCCTTGGTCGATTACAAAGAACAACTGAGCGTGAGCAGACTTTGGTCAGCCCAGATTGGACCTGTTTCATCCCCCTTGACGGCGCAATTGTCGGGCGCTCAATTGGCCCTGGCCAGTGCCAATGGTTTGGTGAGCGTGCTGAATGTTGAAACGGGTGCAGAAGCATGGCGCTTTGCTTTGAACACGCCCCTTTCTGCGGGCGTCGGAACCGATGGCAATCGCCTTTCTGTCATCACCAAGTCCAACGAGTTGGTGACTTTGGCAGATGGCAAAGTCTTGTGGAAAGTGAAGTTGCCAGCACTGTCCTTCACGGCACCTTTGGTGGCAGGTGGGCGTGTTTTTGTCCTCACTGCAGATCGAACGGTGATTGCTTTGGATGGCGCTTCAGGGCAAAAGCTTTGGAGTCAGCAACGCGCCGGTGATGCCTTGGTTTTGCGACAAGCCGGTATCTTGACCAGTTATCAAGACAATTTGCTGGTGGGTCTTTCGGGCAGACTGGTTGCCCTGAACCCAAGCAATGGCGTATCCCGTTGGGAAGTCACCATCGGTTCTTCTCGCGGCACCAACGAAGTTGAACGTTTGGTTGATTTGGTTGCTGGTGTGTCACGTGTGAACAATGTCGTTTGCGCCCGTGCGTTTCAAACCTCCGTGACCTGTGTTGATGCTCAAAAAGGCAGCAATCTTTGGACGCGTGCGTCGCAAGGACATGTCGGCCTGAGTGGAACACAGACCGCACTTTTCGGTGCGGAGTCTGACGGCAAATTGGTCGCTTGGAATCGTACAGGTGGTCAAGTCTTGTGGCAGTCTGAAGCCTTTCGTTTTCGCGGGCTCAGCGCACCCGCAGCTGCCGAAGGGCAGCTGGTCGTGGGCGATGATTTGGGGTGGTTGCATTGGATCGATGCTCACAATGGGCAAACGATCGCCCGAGCTCAAATCGATGCGTCGGGTATCGCAATGCCCCCCGTCCCTTATGGAAAAAATTGGGTGGTCGTCACGAAAAGTGGCTTGGTTCAAGCCTTGCGTGCCAACTGACACCCTGAAAGATTGATTTGAAACCCGTACTGGCCTTGGTCGGACGCCCCAATGTAGGCAAGTCCACGCTCTTTAACCGTCTGACCAAAAGTCGGGATGCCATCGTGGCCGATTTTGCGGGACTGACCCGCGATCGCCATTACGGCCAAGGACGGCAGGGCCGCTACGAGTACATCGTCATAGACACCGGCGGTTTCGAACCTGATGCCAGCGCTGGCATTTACAAAGAAATGGCCAAGCAAACACAACAAGCCGTTGCAGAAGCTGACGTGGTTGTGTTTGTGGTGGATGCGCGTGCAGGCGTGTCTGCGCAAGATCACGACATTGCCAAATACCTTCGAAAAATTGGCAAGCCCTGTTTGTTGGTGGCCAACAAAGCCGAAGGCATGCGCGAAGGCGTCCAAATCAGCGAGTTTTACGAATTGGGCCTCGGTGATGTGATTCCTGTGTCAGCGGCTCACGGCCAAGGTGTCAGAAGTTTGGTCGAACTCGCACTGGACCCACTCTTGTTGCCGGATGACGATGAGGCGCCAGACCTTGACACCACCATCGTGAAACTGGCTGTGGCAGGTCGCCCCAATGTTGGCAAATCGACGCTCATCAACACATGGTTGGGTGAAGAACGTTTGGTTGCCTTTGACATGCCTGGCACCACGCGTGACGCTATCACCGTTCCCTTTGAGCGCGATGGTCAAAAGTTCGAACTCATTGACACCGCGGGTCTGCGACGCAAAGGCAAGGTGTTTGAAGCCATTGAAAAGTTTTCTGTGGTGAAAACTTTGCAAGCCATTGAGTCTGCGCATGTGGTCTTGCTCTTGCTCGACGCCACACAAGGTGTGACAGAGCAAGATGCACACATTGCAGGCTTCATTTTGGAAAGTGGTCGGGCAGTGGTCTTGGCTGTGAACAAGTGGGATGCCGTTGACGAATACCAACGTGAGTTGGTGCATCGTTCCATCGAGAACCGATTGCCCTTTCTCAAGTTTGCAAACCTGCACACCATTTCTGCCAAAAAGCGCCAAGGCCTAGGCCCTGTGTGGAAATCCATCTCGCAGGCGCACAAATCAGCCATGGTCAAAATGACCACGCCGGTTTTGACACGATTGTTGTTGGAGTCCGTGCAGTTTCAAAGCCCACAGCGAGGCGGCATGTTCCGTCCCAAGTTGCGATATGCCCACCAGGGGGGCATGAACCCGCCCGTGATTGTGATTCATGGCAACTCACTGGAACACGTGACAGAAACCTACAAACGTTACTTGGAAGGGCGTTTCAGGAAACATTTTGACCTTTCGGGCACGCCCCTCCGAATTGAGATGAAAACGTCTCAAAATCCCTACGCCGACAAAGATTCGGACTGATTTGTAAGGTTTTTAAGGATCGCGGTTTTCAAAGCCTTTCAAGCTTGTGTTAAGGTAAAACCCTTAATTTATTTCAGAACACGGAGAATATCGTGAACAACAAAGGGCAACTTTTGCAAGACCCCTTCCTCAACGCCTTGCGCCGCGAGCATGTGCCAGTGTCCATTTATTTGGTCAACGGCATCAAGCTTCAAGGCCAAATTGAGTCCTTTGACCAGTATGTGGTGTTGCTTCGCAATACCGTCACGCAAATGGTCTACAAGCACGCCATTTCCACCATTGTCCCTGGCCGCGCAGTCAACCTCTCGGGTACTGATGCTGCTGAAGACACACCTGCTTGATCATTCCTTTTGAGCAAAGAATCGGTGGATTCAACACCGGCCTTGTTGGTCGGCGTTGACTTTGGTTTGCCCCATTTCGACGGTGAACTGGATGAACTCAGTCAATTGGCAATCACAGCTGGCCTGCAGCCTGTTGCCAAAATAAGCTGCAAACGCAAAGCACCCGATGCCGCTTTGTTTGTGGGCTCTGGTAAAGCTGACGAAATCAAATTCATGGCCGAGCAAATGGGAGCTCGCGAAATTCTGTTTGATCAATCACTGAGCCCAGCCCAGCAGCGCAACCTTGAGCGTCACATGGGCCTGCCTGTCAATGACAGAACGCTCTTGATCTTGGAAATATTTGCGCAGCGTGCACGCAGTCATGAAGGCAAGCTGCAGGTTGAGTTGGCTCGCCTGCAGTACCTCAGTACGCGCTTGGTTCGACGGTGGTCACACTTGGAACGACAACGGGGCGGCATTGGCACCCGAGGGGGTCCTGGCGAGACGCAGATCGAGTTAGACCGCCGCATGATCAGCGACGCCATCAAACGCACCAAAGAACGTTTGATCAAAGTTAAAAAGCAACGCTCCACGCAGAGACGTCAGCGCGATCGTCGCAATGCCTTCAATGTTTCTCTGGTGGGGTACACCAACGCTGGCAAGTCAACCTTGTTCAATGCGCTGGTCAAAGCGCGCGCCTATGCCGCTGATCAGTTGTTTGCCACACTTGACACCACCACACGACAACTTTATTTGGGTGAAGCAGGGCGCAGCGCCTCGGTTTCAGACACGGTGGGGTTTATTCGTGATTTGCCCCACGGTTTGATTGATGCGTTTCAGGCCACTTTGCAAGAGGCCGCTGATGCCGACTTGTTGCTTCATGTGGTCGATGCGTCCAACCCCAACTTCCCAGAGCAAATGACAGAGGTGCAACGCGTCTTGCATGAGATCGGGGCCGATCACGTGCCTCAATGGCTTGTCTTCAACAAAATAGACAATCTCCCCGCGGAGCGACGGCCTCTTGTTTTTCAAGACGTGTATGAAGTCGATGGGCAGGCCCTGACACGCATCTTTGTCAGTGCGCAGTCTGGGGAAGGCTTGCCATTGCTGCGTCAATGGCTGGCCCAAGAGGTGCTGACCAACTCAACCGAGCCCACGCCCGCATCAGATCCACGTTTTGCCCTTGATAATTTCGGGGAAAATTCACGCGAACCTTCATAATTGCCATTGGGTTTGGGCACAATGAGCGCAAGCAGAACAATCAGCTAGAAAAACAAATGAACTTTAATCCCCGTGCTTTAGGCTGGACAGCTCTTCCGCAACGCATTCGCGGCATGTTCAATTTGAACGACCCGCGTTGGGGTCGTGGTGACGACAAACCCTCTCAAGAGGGGCAAGAGGGCTCGACACCCTCTGCAACTCCTTCTGGTTCAGGCCAGTCGCAGCCTCCCCATGGGAACCCTTCTGGCTCATCGTCCAACCGACCTGGCGTTCAATCAGGCCCCCCAGATTTGGACGAGTTATGGCGTGATCTGAACCGCAAGCTGTCTCAGTTCTTGGGCGGTAAAAACGGTGGCCCCTCTCACAAAGGCCCGCCTAACGGTTCTTCTCCGAACGGCATCCCACCTGTTTTCAGAAATTTGGGCGTCGGCGTCATTTTGGGTGCTTTGTTGCTGATCTGGATGGGCACAGGCTTCTTCATTGTGCAAGAGGGTCAGCAAGCAGTGATCACGCAGTTTGGCAAGTACAAAGCCACTGTCGGCGCTGGTTTCAACTGGCGCTTGCCTTACCCCATCCAAAAGCACGAGTTGGTGTTTGTGACGCAAATTCGATCCGTTGACATCGGTCGAGACAATGTCATCAAGGCCACCGGTTTGCGCGAATCCGCCATGCTGACGGAAGATGAAAACATCGTGGAAATTAAATTTGCTGTGCAATACCGTTTGAACGATGCACGTGCCTATTTGTTTGAAAGCAAAAACCCCACAGAAGCCGTGGTGCAAGCGGCGGAAACTGCTGTGCGTGAGGTGGTCGGCAAAATGAAGATGGATTCAGCCCTTGCTGAAGAGCGAGATCAAATTGCACCGCGGGTTCGCGCGTTGATGCAAAACATTCTGGACCGTTACAAAGTGGGCATTGAAGTGGTCGGCATCAACTTGCAGCAAGGGGGTGTCCGTCCACCTGAGCAAGTGCAAGCTGCATTCGACGATGTGCTCAAAGCGGGACAAGAACGTGAGCGTGCGAAGAACGAGGCGCAAGCTTACGCCAACGATGTGGTGCCCCGTGCCGTGGGTGCAGCATCCCGCCTGAAAGAGGAGTCGCAAGCTTATCGCGAGCGAATCGTGGCGCAGGCTGAGGGTGATGCACAACGCTTCAAAGCGGTATTGCCTGAGTATCAAAAAGCGCCCCAAGTGACGCGCGACCGCATGTACCTCGATGCCATGCAGCAGATCTATACCAACGTCACCAAGGTGGTGGTGGACAGCAAACAGGGGTCCAACTTGATGTACTTGCCCTTGGACAAATTGATGCAAGTGACCAGTTCGCCCTTGGCACCCAGCGCTTCAACCGAAACGAATGCCAATGGCAATCCTGCGACTGTGACACCTGCACCCGTTGCGCCACCAGTTGACCCAAGATCTCGAGACAGTTTGCGCTCTCGCGACCGTGATAATCGTTAAGGACTTCGCAAAATGAATCGAATCGGAATATGGGTTTCGTCCCTTTTGCTGGTCTTGGCCTTGGCCAGTTCAATGTTGTTCGTGGTAGACCAACGCCAATTTGGTGTGGTGTACGCGCTGGGTCAAATCAAGGAAGTGATTACCGAGCCGGGTTTGAACATCAAATTGCCGCCACCCCTTCAAAATGTCACTTACATTGACAAGCGTTTGTTAACTTTGGACAGTCCAGACACTGAACCCATGCTGACTGCAGAAAAGCAGCGTGTGGTCATTGACTGGTACGTGCGATGGCGCATCACCGATCCAATGGCCTACATCCGCAATGTGGGCCTGGATGAAAAATCGGGTGCCAACCAATTGAACCGGGTGGTTCGCAACGCTTTTCAAGAGGAAATCAACAAACGCACGGTCAAAGATTTGTTGTCATTGAGCCGTGATGCCCTCATGAACGACGTCAAGCGTGAAGTCTTGGAGAAGGTTCGTGGGGACAAGCCTTGGGGCGTTGACGTGGTGGATGTGCGCATCACCCGTGCTGATTATGTCGATGCCATCACGGAGTCTGTCTACCGTCGAATGGAAGCCGAACGCAAACGCGTTGCCAATGAACTTCGCTCCACGGGTGCTGCTGAGGGCGAAAAAATCCGAGCCGATGCCGACCGGCAACGCGAAGTGACCATTGCCAATGCTTATCGCGAAGCTCAAAAGATCAAGGGGCAGGGCGATTCACAAGCGGCTCGCATCTACAACGAAGCTTTTGGTCGAGATCCTCAATTTGCACAGTTTTATCGCAGCTTGGATGCCTACAAAGCCAGCTTTGCCAAAAAGAGCGATGTCATGGTCTTGGACCCAGGCAATCTGGACTTTTTCAAAACCATGCGCGGTAACACCAGCCCTGCACCTGCTGCGGCACCTGCTAAGAAATAAGTGGATTTTGGTGCTTCCCTCTTGGCGGCAATCGCCCTGGTTTTGATTTTGGAGGGGCTTTTGCCCCTCATTTCACCCACCCGTTGGCGTGAAATGTTCACCCAGTTGTTGCAACTCCAAGACGGTCAGATTCGGTTTTTTGGCCTCGGCATCGTCATGCTGGGGGCCTTTCTTTTGATTTGGCTCATTTAGACCCTGTTTGAACCGGTAAAATCCTTGTTTTAACAGCCCCCTTATTTGCCATGTCCGCTTGGGTCCTCCCGGATCACATCGCCGATGTCTTGCCCTCAGAAGCCAGACACATCGAAGAACTCCGAAGATTGCTTTTAGACACTGCCCGAAGCTATGGCTTTGAGTTGGTGTCGCCGCCGTTGTTGGAGCACATTGAGTCCTTGCTCACGGGCACTGGCAAAGCCCTTGACCTTCAAACTTTCAAGCTGGTGGATCAAATCTCTGGTCGCTTGATGGGTTTGCGTGCCGATACCACGCCACAAGTTGCGCGCATTGATGCCCATTTGCTCAACCGACAGGGTGTTACACGCCTTTGCTATTGCGGTCCCGTTTTGCACACCCAACCGGATCGCCCTCACGCCACACGCGAGCCTTTGCAACTGGGTGCTGAAATTTTTGGCCATGCAGGCTTAGAGGCCGATTTGGAAGTTTTGCAATTGGCACTTGACTGTTTGCAGGCGGCGCAAATGGGAGAAGTGCTGGTGGACTTGGCCGATGCGCGAATTGTCAGCAGCTTGCTCGAAGGCTTGTCATTGAATGAAGCCACCCGAGGCGACGTGTATGCCGCGTTGGCGTCCAAAAATTCTTCTGCCCTGGCTGAATTGACTGAAAAATTCCCTGGTGAAATTCAAGCTGGATTGATGAGCTTGATTGATTTGTATGGTGATGCATCTGTCTTGAATCGTGCACTGGCCACCCTGCCGGCCAAACCCCAAATCAAAGTGGCCATTGAGCAATTGCAATGGCTCAGTGATCAGCTGCCGCAAGTGCAGTTCAAATTTGATTTGGCCGATGCGCGCGGCTATGCGTATTACAGCGGACTGCGATTTGCCATTTATGCCAAAGGCGCCAGTGATGCGGTCGTCCGCGGGGGGCGTTATGACGGCGTGGGTGCGGTGTTTGGGCACGAAATCAGCCGCGATCGGCCTGCGGTTGGTTTCAGCTTAGATTTAAAGCAATGGGTTGGTGCGGTGCCGCAATTGACGCTCAAGGCGGCCATTCGCGCGCCTTGGGGGATGTCCTCCGATTTGCGTTTGGCCATTGCCAAACTTCGCCAGCAAGGCGAAACAGTTGTCTGCATCTTGCCAGGACACGACAGCGAAATTGATGAATTCCAATGCGATCGCCAACTCGTGGAAGTGGCGGGGCAATGGGTAGTTAAAGCCATTGAGAACAAAGCAAAATGAACATGACCAAAGGACGTAACGTTGTCGTTGTAGGCACCCAGTGGGGTGATGAGGGCAAAGGCAAATTGGTGGATTGGCTCACTGAAAGTGCACAAGGTGTTGTGCGTTTTCAAGGCGGCCACAACGCAGGACATACCTTGGTGATCAATGGCGTTAAAACGGCGCTGCATCTTATCCCCAGTGGCATCATGCGGCCTGGTGTGAAGTGCTACATCGGCAATGGTGTGGTGCTTTCTGCAGGCAAATTGTTTGAAGAAATTGCGGGTCTCGAAAAAGCGGGCGTTGAAGTGCGCTCGCGTTTGCGCATCAGCGAAGCCTGCCCTTTGATCTTGCCATTTCATGCGGCATTGGATGTTGCACGCGAAGCTGCACGTGAACAAGGTGGCGCCGAGAAAATTGGCACCACAGGTCGAGGCATTGGGCCTGCCTACGAGGACAAAATTGCGCGCCGTGCGCTGCGCGTTCAAGACTTGAAATACCCAGAGCGTTTTGCAAGCAAACTCAAAGAGTTGTTGGACTTGCACAACCATGTGCTCACCACTTTTTTGGGTTCTGAGAAATTCACTTTTGGTGATGCACTCAAGCCTTACATTCAAAATGGCCAAGTTCAGTTTGACGTGGTCTACAAAGAAGCCATGGCGCACGCAGCGTTGCTCAAACCCATGATGGCCGACGTCTCTCGTGAACTCAACGATGCGCATCGTTTGGGGGCCAATTTGCTGTTTGAAGGCGCCCAAGGCACCTTGCTCGACATCGACCACGGGACCTATCCCTACGTCACCTCCAGCAATTGTGTGGCTGGCAACGCTGCGGCCGGCTCAGGTGTCGGCCCTGGCATGTTGCATTATGTGTTGGGCATTACCAAGGCGTATTGCACGCGCGTCGGTGGCGGACCTTTCCCCACCGAACTGGAATGGGAAAAAGAGGGCACACCCGGTTGGCACATGAGCACAGTGGGCGCTGAGAAAGGCGTCACCACAGGCCGCAGTCGCCGCTGTGGTTGGTTCGATGCGGCCTTGCTCAAGCGCAGTGCCCAAGTCAATGGCCTGTCGGGCTTGTGCATCACCAAGCTGGATGTGTTGGATGGCTTGAAAGAGTTGCAACTTTGCACAGGCTACGAACTCGACGGCGAAACTGTTGACATTCTGCCCATGGGTGCTGATGACATTGCCCGTTGCAAACCCATTTATGAAACCATTCAAGGCTGGACCGACAGCACAGTGGGCGTGACGCAGTTGGACAAACTGCCAGTCAATGCCCGCTTGTATTTGCAACGCATTGAGGAAGTCACGGGCGTGCCCATTCACATGGTCTCCACCAGCCCTGACCGCGATCACACCATCTTGATGCACAACCCTTTTGCAGCCTCTCATTGATTCAATTATCAACACCTCATTGCACAGCCATGTGCCGTGAACAAACCATTGGAGAACATTCATGCTGACCGAAGACGGCAAACACTTGTACGTAAGCTATGACGAGTACCACAACCTGATTGAAAAGTTGGCCCTCAAGGTCCATCAGTCCGGCTGGGAATTTGACACCATCTTGTGTTTGGCACGCGGTGGCATGCGTCCTGGCGATATTTTGTCGCGCATTTTTGACAAGCCCTTGGCCATCATGTCGACCAGCTCATACCGCGCCGATGCGGGCACGGTTCAAGGCCATTTGGACATTGCACGCTTCATCACCACGCCCAAAGGCGAAATTGCTGGCCGTGTTTTGTTGGTGGACGATTTGGCTGACTCCGGTCACACCTTGAATGCTGTGGTCAACATGCTGAAAACCAATTACAAGCCCATCACCGAATTGCGCACGGCGGTCATTTGGACCAAAGGTGTTTCAGGTTTCCAGCCCGACTATTCGGTTGACTACCTGCCAACCAACCCTTGGATTCACCAACCCTTTGAAGGCTATGACAGCCTCAACCCCCAAAAATTGATGGAAAAATGGAAGGTCTGAAGTTAGGATGATGGGATGTCCGAAAAAAACACATCCCACACCTCAACCCAACTGATCCATCACGGCTACACGCCACCGGCTGAGTTTCAAGCCCCTCAGCCGGGCATTTTCAAAGCCTCAACGGTTTTCTTTCCCAATGTGGCCGCCATGCGCCAGCGGGAGTGGAAAGACAAATCAGCCTACACCTACGGCACTCACGGCACCCCCTCATCCTTCACCCTGGAAGAGCGCCTTTGCACCTTAGAAGGCGGCAAACATTGCGTGCTTACGCCGAGTGGATTGTCGGCTTTGGCGGTGGCCGCATTCGCCGTTCTCAAAACGGGCGATCATGTGCTCTTGCCAGACAATTCGTATGGCCCCAACAAACCCACACCTACTACGATGCCATGAACCCCCAAGATCTGGCAACCAAAATTCAAGCCAATACCAAGTTGGTCTGGCTTGAGGCACCTGGCTCCGTCAGCATGGAGTTTCCCAACCTCATTGCCTTGGTTCAAACATGCAAGTCGCACGCAGTGATCACGGCATTGGACAACACTTGGGGGGCGGGCTTGGCATTCAGACCCTTTGATTTGTTGGGCGACGGCAGCCTGTCTGTTGACATGACAGCCCATGCATTGACCAAGTACCCCAGTGGTGGTGGCGACGTTCTGATGGGCAGCGTCATGACCCGTGACGATGCTTTGGCCATGAAACTCAAGCTCACCATGATGCGTCTGGGCATTTGCGTGGGCCCTAACGATGTGGAGTCAATTTTGCGCTCCTTGCCGACCATCACCTTGCGCTATGAAGCGCAAGATCAAACGGCGCGCAAATTGGCTGCATGGTGGCAATCCCAAGCGGCGTGTGTGCAAGTCATGCATCCCGCCTTGGAAGGCTCACCCGGCCACGCCAACTGGAAAGCTTTGTGTGCCCCTGATGGGGGGGCAGGTCTTGCCGCGGGGCTTTTCAGTGTCATGCTCAGCCCCAAGCTGACACAAGCCCAAGTGGATGCGTTTTGCGACACTTTGAAGCGCTTCAAAATTGGCTACAGCTGGGGCGGCCCTGTGAGCTTGGTGGTGCCTTACAACATTGCCAGCATGCGCTCAGGTTGGCCATCGCAGTTGAAGCCAGGCTTTTTGGTTCGTTTTTCCACGGGATTTGAATCTGCCGATGATTTGTTGGCTGATTTGTCACAAGCCGCTGCACGCTGCTTGAATATTTGAGGCATTTGCCAAGAGCGGGATGGCAAACTGATACAGTGGATGTCATTCATTAGAAAGTAACATCTTGGCAACACCCAATTACGGCTACGAAAAACGTCAAAAAGAATTGGCGAAGAAGCGCAAGAAAGAAGACAAACTCAAAGCCAAAGCTGAGCGCAAATTGGATTCACCCGACACCGAGTCTCAAGGCTCAGGGCAAGGTCTAGATTCAGATCCCCATGCGCCTCAGCCTCCAATGCCGCAGCCCTGATTTGCATCTGCCATTCAAGGCTTGGCCTGCAGCATTTTTCTCAGCTGTGGCCACACATTTTTCATCATCAAGGGCTGTGCTTTTTCGTTGGGATGAATGCGGTCCGCTTGAAACCATTTCAAAGGATCGGGGTCGTCTGCCACACCTTTGAGAAACTGCTGGTTCAAGGTCGCGCCTGTCGTCTTGCTCACTTTCTCGTAGGCCGCTGACATTTGCTTGAGGTAATTGGCACCGTAGTTGGGTGGGACTTGCATGGCGATGACCATCACCTTGGCGCCCGTCGCTTGGCTTGCGTTGATCATGGTCAATAAATTGGCTTGGGTCAGGTTCATGTCCAAGCCACGCAAGGCATCGTTTCCCCCCAACTCAATGATCACCACATGGGGTTGGTGAAGTTTGAGCAGTGAGGGCAGTCGCGTCACGCCCCCCGAGGTGGTGTCACCGCTGATGCTGGCATTGATCAACTGAACGGCCACCGATTCGCGCTGAGCTTGCTGCGCCATTTGATCGACCCAACCGGTACCGCGCGTCAACCCATATTCGGCACTCAAGGAGTCGCCCAGAATCAAGACTTTGGGGGCGGTGGTCGGCGTCGTGGGTGTGCGCAATTGCGCAAAGCTCATCCCAGCAGATAAACCCATGGCCAACAAGCCCACAACAAGGCGGTTAAAGTCGCGTAATCTCAAAGAAGGTAGGTGCATGTCAGAAACAATCATTTCAATCCAGCACGTCAGTAAAACCGTACAGGATGTCAGTGGAACCTTGTCTATTTTGCGTGATATTGATTTCACCGTCGAAGCAGGGGAGACTGTGGCCATTTTGGGTGCGTCAGGCTCTGGAAAAAGCACATTGTTGTCTTTGATGGCAGGCTTGGACACGCCTACCGAAGGGTGTGTCACTTTGGCTGGCAAATCTTTGTTTGACATGTCAGAAGACGAGCGCGCAGCTTGGCGCGGTCAGCAGTTGGGCTTCGTTTTTCAGAATTTTCAACTCATGGGCCATTTGACGGCGCTCGAAAACGTCATGTTGCCGCTGGAACTGGCGGGACATCGAGAAGCAGCGCGTTTGGCCAAGGACATCTTGACGCAAGTCGGCTTGTCGCAGCGTTTGACGCATTTCCCCAAGGTGCTGAGCGGTGGGGAGCAACAACGGGTGGCTTTGGCAAGGGCTTTTGTGGTGCAGCCTCAGCTTTTGTTGGCCGATGAGCCAACAGGCAGTCTGGATGCGCAAACTGGTGAAAGCATCATGGATTTGATGCTTTCCATGAATCAAGCCAGAGGAACCACGCTCATTTTGGTCACGCACGATCAGAAATTGGCCCAGCGCTGTCATCGAACGCTCACTTTGCAAGCCGGACAACTCATATCCCAAGGATAATTGGGCGCATGTCATCTCCCAAAGTTCTGTTCGGTTTTCATGCCGTGGGTGTTCGTTTGAAAACGGCACCGCAATCCATTGTTGAAATTTATTTCGAGTCCACACGTCGCGATGCTCGCATGCGCCAGTTCATTGAACGCGCGCAAGAAGCCGGTGTCCGACTCATTGAGGCAGACAGCATGCGATTGGCCAAATTGGCAGGAAGCCATGGCCATCAGGGGGTTGCTGCACGCGTAGAAACGCTGCCCCAAGCGCATTCGCTTGACGATTTGCTCGATCAAGTGCAAGGGCCACCTTTGCTGCTGGTGTTGGATGGTGTGACCGATCCTCATAATTTAGGTGCCTGTTTGCGTGTTGCCGATGGCGCGGGTGCGCATGCCGTCATTGCACCAAAGGACCATGCTGCAGGCATCAATGCCACAGTGGCCAAAGTGGCCAGTGGTGCCGCTGAGACGGTGCCTTATTTCATGGTGACCAATTTGGCACGCACCTTGGGTGAGTTGAAGGAGCGCGCCATTTGGGTCATTGGAACCAGCGGCGATGCGTCTAAAAATATTTTTCAAGTTGACCTCAAAGCACCTGTTGCTTTGGTGCTGGGTGCCGAAGGTCCGGGCATGCGCCATCTAACGCGCAAAACCTGCGATGAACTGGTCAGCATCCCGATGCAAGGCGCGGTGGAAAGCCTGAACGTGTCTGTGGCCAGCGGCGTTTGCTTGTTTGAGGCCGTGCGCCAACGCTTGGCTTAAAGCAGTCCTGCGCCGCCCAAAACGCCGCCAATGGCAATCATCCACAGCAGATGTAAATTGGTTTTGAGCATCAACACGGTTGCAGCCGCGGTGACCAACCATACTTTCCAATCTTGCTGAAAGTCATGGTGGGCGGCCGACAACAACCAACCTGTTGAGACCAGCAAGCCAATCACAATGGGGGCCATGCCTGATTTGAAGGCACGCACAGAACGCAAATCCCGATTTTGATGGGTCCACTGCGTGGCTTTGTAGGTCAGGATGGAGGAGGGCAGCATGATGCCCACCATGGTGATGAGCACGCCCATCATGCCCAGGGCCCAAGCTAGCGGGCCTGCTGACAAGCCACCACCAGCGCGGAGGCCGATGTTCCACCCCATCAAGGCCACAAACAGCACATTGGGTCCAGGCGCAGACTGGGCCAATGCAATGGAGGAAGAGAAGGAGGCATCGGTCAGCCAATTCTTTTCGTCGACCAAATACCGATGCATTTCTGGCGCGGTGGTAATGGCACCGCCGACACCCAGCAAGGACAGCAATGCAAAGTGGGTAAAGAGGCTCAGCCAATCTTGCGGGCTTAAATTCAAGACCTCGTTCATTTGGCGTCACCTTCATCCCGCTGTGCGGCCCTGCCCAAAGCGCGGTATGTCAGCAGACAAGCGAGAAGCCCTAAGCCGAGCAAAACCCCAATCAATGGGACTCTGAAAATGCCGACCGCTGTGAATGTGATGACCGCAAAGACAATGGCAAGCCAAAGACCCAGTGGGCTCTGAGGCAGTGTTTTGGAGAGCTTTAAGCCTGTTGCCATGATCAAGCCGCCCGAGACAGCGCCCATGCCTTTGAGAGCACCTTGCGCAACAGCACTGTCAGACACGCCACCAAACAAAATGGCCAAAGTCAAGACCAACAGCATAGGCGCCAAGATCAGGCCACTGACGGCAGCCAATGCACCTGCAACGCCAAAATACTTCCCACCCAAAATCAAACACAGGTTAACCACATTGGGGCCTGGCATGACTTGGGCCACAGACCACTCTTCTACAAATTGCGCCTGCGTCAACCACTTTCGCCGATTCACCAATTCGTGTTGAACAATGACCAACACGCCGCCAACGCCTTGCAAGGCCATCTGGGTGAACGCCACAAAAAGCTCGGTCTTCGATTGGGGCAAACGAATTTCAGATTCTTCAGAGGTCATGCGCTGATTATCCTTGAGAGCTTGAATCTGTTTTTGCGTCATCCCAGACCAGTTTGCCTTGCCCCAAATCGTTCAGGGTCTGTTGCCATGTCAATGACTGAACCTTGGAAATTTCCAGCACAAACTGAACCAAACTTTCATGACTGACACGCAAGATGCTGACTTCTGCCAATTGTGCTTGCCGTCGAAGCCAGCCCTCCATGTCATAGGGGACCCAACAGGTCAGTTCAATTTTTGGGATGATGGGTGACTTTTCAGCCCGCAGAAGGGCTTGTGCCACAGCATCGGTATAGGCTCTGACCAAGCCGCCTGCGCCCAGTTTGATGCCCCCAAAATAGCGAACCACCGTGGCCACAACACCGTCCAAGTCTTGATGCCGCAAGACCTCCAGCATCGGCCTTCCCGCAGTGCCACTGGGTTCACCATCGTCTTGGGCCGCAGAGTCACCTCCGGCCAACATGGCCCAGCAAACATGAACGGCATCAGGGTGGGCTTGCTTCAGTTGCCACACAATTGCCTGTGCTTCTGATCGATTTTTGATGGGCTGAACGCGGGCTAAAAACCGGCTTTTTTTGATGACCAGTTCATGGTCAACCGGCGCTTGCAATGTCATGGGCATGGCTTCATTATCGGCCGAGAAAGACCTTTCAACCGGCACTGACCCTGCGGAGGCCCTAAACTCGGGGTATTCCTCTCCAGATCGGTTCATGAACGCCTTTGTCGATGTCTCCTTTTTTCCGCGTGAAGCGAAACCCCTGACCAGTTACCGCAAGTTCTGGGCAGCGCGCTTTGGCACGGCGCCATTTTTGCCCATGAGCCGTGCAGAAATGACCCAACTGGGTTGGGACAGTTGTGACATCATTTTGGTCACAGGCGATGCTTATGTGGATCATCCCAGCTTTGGCATGGCTGTGATCGGTCGAATGCTGGAAGCTCAGGGCTTCAGGGTCGGCATCATTGCGCAGCCAGACTGGCAAAGCGCAGAGCCTTTCAAAGTCTTGGGCAAACCCAATTTGTTCTGGGGTGTCACGGCGGGCAACATGGACTCCATGATCAACCGTTACACCGCCGATCGCAAAATTCGGTCAGACGATGCCTACACCCCTGGCGATGTCGGTGGCAAACGCCCTGACCGCGCTGCCATTGTCTACAGCCAAAGATGCCGTGAAGCATTCCCTGAGGTTCCAATTGTTTTGGGTGGCATCGAAGGTTCACTGCGTCGCATTGCACACTACGATTATTGGTCAGACAAGGTACGCCGTTCCATCGTGGTCGACAGCAAATGCGATTTGTTGTTGTACGGCAATGCCGAACGCGCTGTGGTCGAAATTGCACACCGTTTGGCCGCCAAAGTCCCTGTTCAAGAGATCACGGATGTTCGGGGCACTGCGTTTGTGCGTCGTCAAACCCCTGAGGGCTGGTTTGAAATTGATTCAACCACTGTCGACTCGCCTGGGCATGTCGAAGCGCACGTCAACCCCTATTTGATGATTTCAGAGCAGGCCAAAAGCAATGGTGCAAGTTGTGCCCGTGAGGACGAAGCACAGGCTGTGGCCAATCAAGAAAATGCCAAAGCCAACCTTTCGAATTTGAAAACAGAACAAACGCTTCAGTTTGTGTCCAACCCCAACCTGCCTGCCCTCAAAGGCAAGGGCTTGCACAAGGTGCCGCCCCGTGATCGAAGTGTGATTCGCTTGCCCAGTTATGAGCAAGTCAAAAGCGATCCTGTTTTGTATGCCCATGCCAATCGCGTGCTGCATCTGGAAACCAACCCGGGCAATGCGCGTTGTTTGGTTCAAGCCCATGGCGACGACCATACAGCACGTGATGTGTGGATCACACCGCCACCGATTCCTTTGACCACCGCTGAAATGGACGCGGTGTTTGATTTGCCTTATGCCCGCAGTCCGCATCCCAGTTATGCAGACGAGAATGGTTCGCACGATGGTGCAACCAAAATCCCGGCTTGGGAAATGATTCGTTTCTCGGTCAACATCATGCGAGGTTGTTTTGGCGGTTGTACGTTCTGTTCAATCACCGAACACGAAGGGCGCATCATTCAAAGCCGCAGCGAAGCCTCTGTGCTGCGAGAAATTGAGGACATTCGGGACAAAGTCAAGGGCTTCACGGGTGTCATTTCGGATTTAGGCGGCCCCACTGCCAACATGTACCGATTGGGCTGCAAAAGTCCAGAGATCGAAGCGGCGTGTCGCAAGCCCAGTTGTGTGTTCCCCGGCATTTGCAGCAACCTCACCACCGACCACGGCCCCTTGGTTCAGATGTACCGCAAAGCGCGCAGCATCAAGGGCATCAAGAAAATTTTGATTGGCTCTGGTTTGCGTTATGACTTGGCCGTCCAGAGTCCAGAGTATGTCAAAGAGTTGGTGACGCACCATGTCGGTGGTTATTTGAAAATTGCGCCCGAGCACACCGAAACAGGTCCATTGTCCAAAATGATGAAGCCCGGCATTGGCACTTACGATCGCTTCAAAAGCATGTTCGACAAGTTCAGCGCTGAAGCGGGCAAGAAACAATTCTTGGTGCCTTATTTCATTGCGGCACATCCTGGCACCAGCGACGAAGACATGATGAACTTGGCCATCTGGCTCAAGAAAAATGGCTTCAGAGCAGACCAAGTGCAAACTTTCTATCCCAGCCCCATGGCCAGCGCCACGGCGATGTACCACACCACGCGCAATCCGCTGCGCAAAGTGACGCGCGACAGTGAAAAAGTGGATGTGGTGAAAGGTGAAAAACGACGTCGATTGCACAAAGCTTTTTTGCGATACCACGATGCCAATCACTGGCCATTGTTGCGGGACGCTCTGAAGGCAATGGGTCGTGCAGATTTGATTGGCAACGGCAAACACCACCTCATTCCAACGTGGCAACCTTTGTCTGACGAGTATCAGAGTGCACGCCGTAAGAACAGCACCCCCAGTGGTTCACCCCGCAAAGGGCAGGTGCTCACGCAGCACACCGGTTTGCCACCCCGCAAAAAACGTTAAGGCAGGCTGCTGGCGTTGTAGCTGTTGGCCAATCAAGCTTGCAAGACTTGCAGCAACTCGGTCTCGATTTCAATTTGCTCACGGTTGTGTTGCAAGGCGGAGCCTTCAATCAAGAAGGTGTCTTCGACACGTTCTCCCAAGGTACTGATCTTGGCCAATTTGAGGCTGATGCCGTGTTTCGCCAGAACGGTTGCCACGCTGTAAAGCAATCCCAGTCGATCGCTGGCAGAAATACCCAAGAGCCAGCTTTGGGCTTTTTCATCGGGGTGCAAGGTAATGCGGGGTGCAATGGGGAAATTTTTCACGCGCCGAGAGACGCGGCCTTTGGTCGGTGCAGGCAAGGTGCCCTGACGGTCTATGGTCGTTCCAAGTCCTGACTCCACCATGGTGATCAGCTCCCGGTAATGTTCTGGGAGCAATGAGGTCACGACTTGGAATGTGTCAAGGGCATAGCCATTGTTGGCCGTGTGAATTTTGGCATCCAAAATGCTGAATCCGGCCTGGTCAAAATAGCCACAAATGCGCGCAAACAAGTCAGCTTGGTCGGCGGTATAAACCAAAATCTGTAAACCTTCGCCAATGGGGGAGATGCGTGCGCGAACGATGCTTTTGCCATCCAAGTTGGCAATCGCGGCTTCGCCAGATTTGGCAACGTAGCGAGACAGTTGTCGCGCATGCCAAGCGATTTCGCTGGCGTCATGCCGCATGAAATAGCCCACATCCAAGGTATCCCACAAGGCCTTTTGGCCATCGTGTGGTTCAGAATGACGCGCCAATTCAATCAAGGCATCGCGTTTGCGGGCTTCAATTTCGGCATTGGCATCTGGGGCACGACCGCCCAAAACCCGCAAAGTGTAGCGGTACAAATCTTCTAGCAATTTGCCTTTCCATGCATTCCAGACTTTGGGGCTGGTGCCTCGAATGTCGGCCACTGTCAGCAAGTACAAGGCCGTCAGACGACGTTCATTGCCAACTCGTTTGGCAAATGCAGCGATGACGTCGGGATCGCTCAGGTCTTCTTTTTGCGCAACATGACTCATGGTCAAATGTTCGCCGACCAAGAAAGCTATCAACTCGGCATCGTCTTTGGGAATGCTGTGTTGCCTGCAAAACTTTTTAACTTCTTCAACACCCAATTTGGAGTGATCGCCGCCACGCCCTTTGGCGATGTCGTGAAACAGCGCTGCCGTGTAGAGAATGTAGGGCTTGTCCCAGCCCGCAGCGAGTTGCGAGCAAAAAGGATACTCGTGCGCGTGGTCTGCAATGAAAAATCGACGGACGTTGCGCAAGACCATCATGATGTGTTGGTCGACGGTGTAGACGTGAAACAGATCGTGCTGCATCTGACCCACAATGTTTCTGAAGACCCACAGGTACCTGCCCAACACCGAAGTTTGGTTCATCAGCCGAAGTGCATGCGTGATGCCTTGGCCTTGCTGCAAAATTTTTAAAAATGTCGCACGGTTGACGGGATCGCGACGAAACTTGGCATCCATGACGTTGCGAACGTTGTACAGCGCACGCAAGGTTTTGGCCGACAAACCCTTCACGCCATGCGTTTGCTGGTACATCAAAAATGTTTCCAGAATGGCGTGGGGGCGCTTTTGGTACAAGTCATCTTGGGCCACTTCCAACAAGCCATTTCGTTCATCAAAATGCGCGTTCAGGCGACGCACTTCAATTCGAATGTCACCTCGCTGAGCTTGCAGGTACGCCTCGATGTTGAGCATCAAAATTTGGTTCAACTGCGTCACTGCTTTGGCCGCCCAGTAGTATTGACGCATCAGTACTTCACTGGCGCGCTGGGTGTGCTTGCCCTCCGGTGTGCTTTTGGCCTGGTAACCAAAG
This sequence comes from Betaproteobacteria bacterium, assembly GCA_009928125.1. Classification (GTDB taxonomy): domain Bacteria; phylum Pseudomonadota; class Gammaproteobacteria; order Burkholderiales; family Burkholderiaceae_C; genus Limnohabitans_A. The sequence goes on along the minus strand of RFVJ01000001.1, from coordinate 30,926 downwards.
CTCTCGGCCAGGGCATGTTGCAAGTCAAAAACCAAACGATCTTCTCGCCGTTTGGCCAGCAAATGAAGCCTTGCACGAATGAGGCTCAAAACGGCTTCGTTGCGCTTGATTTGTTTGACTTCCAATGGGGTTGCCAAGCCTTTGTGCGCCAAATCGTCCCAGGTGCTTCCCAAACCTGCTGCGCGCGTCACCCATAAGATGATCTGCAAGTCACGCAAGCCCCCGGGCGATTCTTTGCAATTGGGCTCAAGCGAGTAGGGCGTATTTTCAAATTTGTTGTGCCGCTGTTGGAGTTCCAAAGACTTGGCGACAAAAAATGCATGGGGGTCCATGGCCGCTTGGTAGCTGCTTTGAAACGCCTCAAACAAAGACTTGCTGCCGGTGATGTAGCGACTTTCGAGCAGCGAAGTTTGGACAGTGATGTCTTTGGCTGACTCTTCCAAGCAATCTTTGAGGGTGCGGACACTGGAGCCAATTTCCAAGCCGCTGTCCCAACAGCTGCCGATGAAACTTTCAAGTCTGTTTTTGAGTGCTTCAGACGCGTCGGGATTGGCATGCTCGGGTAACAAGACCAGTACATCCAAGTCGGAGGAGGGGAACAACTCGCCGCGGCCAAAACCACCGACGGCGATGAGGCTTTCGCCATGGTCAAAGCCTGCTTGGTTCCACAGTTGGATCAACAATTTGTCGGCCAATGTGGCCAATCGCATCAGACTGCGTTTCAAGCCACGGCCATTGGCCGCGCTGTTGGCGATGTGGGCCCACAGCGCTTGCTTTTCTTGACGATATGCATCCCGAAATACCGACAAGTCAGCCATTGGCTTAGCCTTTGATGAATGCGGGAACGGGCGGACTACCGGCTGACAAGGTCAGAACTTCATAGCCTGTGTCAGTGACCAAAATGGTGTGCTCCCACTGAGCAGACAAAGAGTGGTCTTTGGTGACAATGGTCCAGCCATCGCCCATTTCCTTGATCTCGCGTTTGCCAGCGTTGATCATGGGTTCGATGGTGAAGGTCATGCCGGGCTGGAGCTCTTCCAAGGTGCCAGGTTTTCCATAATGCAAAACTTGAGGCTCTTCATGAAACACGCGTCCAATGCCATGGCCGCAAAACTCACGAACAATGGAAAAGCCCATGTTTTCAGCAAATTTTTGAATGGCCCAACCGATGTCACCCAAACGCGCGCCTGGCTTGACTTGTGCGATGCCATGCCACATGGCTTCATAGGTTGCATGGCAAAGTCGTTTGGCAGCAATCGTTGGTGGTGACACCGGGCACCACAAAGGGCGTCAAATAATCGAGTACTTCGGAAGCCAGTCGGCCGGCAACTCGCATGCCGTCTGCGCCTTGGGGGTCTTTGAGGGTGATCGTCATGGTGTGCGATTATCCCATCCATCGGGTCACTTTGCTCAAAATGGACCTCTCAGCGGTTAAAATAGGCGCTCGTTCATTGCCCCAGTCAGCGGCATTTGAGACACTTTCCCTCTAGCCCTCAAGGCCACCCTGTGACCCTGCAAACTCTCATTTTGGACGGCGGCAACGCCCTCAGCGAATTCCGTGTCCAACAACTGCTGCCCCGCCTTCAGGCCATATGCCCCGATGTGTCGGGTTTGTCCGGCCACTACCTGCACCTCGTTGCCAGCGAATCGACCCTAGAAGCCGATGCCCATCAGGTTCTGACTTCCTTGCTGACCTACGGTGATCCCGCATTGCCCTCTGGCAATGACAGATTGAATTGGCACCTTTTTGTATCACCGCGCTTAGGCACAGTGTCGCCTTGGGCATCCAAAGCCACAGACATTGCGCACAACTGTGGCCTCAAGGTTCGGCGCATCGAGCGCTTGGTTGAATACCGTTTGCAAATGCGTTCTGCATCGCATGTGCAAAGCTTGCAAGCGTCAACCCAACTGGCTTTGGCTGATGTGTTGCACGACCGCATGACAGAGTCCATCCTTTCAAAACGCGAGGATGCATTGGCGCTTTTCACAGAACTTCAGGCCCAAGCGCTATTGCATGTGGATGTGCTCAAGGGTGGGCGCGACGCCTTGGTCAAAGCCAATCAAGAATTTGGCTTGGCCCTGGCCGAGGATGAAATTGATTATTTGCTGAGCTCATTTCAGCAACTGGGCCGCAATCCCACAGACGTTGAGTTGATGATGTTTGCGCAAGCCAACAGCGAGCACTGCCGTCATAAAATTTTCAATGCGCAGTTCACCATCGATGGGCAAGCCCAAGCGCACAGCTTGTTTGGCATGATTCGACATACCCATCAGCAAAATCCGCAGCACACCGTTGTGGCGTATTCGGACAATGCGTCCATCATGACTGGCCATGAAGTTGAACGCTTTGTCGCAAGGAACGGTGGCGCCTATGTCAAGGAATCGGCGCGTCACCATGTGTTGATGAAGGTCGAGACGCACAACCATCCCACCGCCATTTCGCCTTTTCCTGGCGCTTCCACTGGGGCGGGCGGAGAGATCCGTGACGAAGGCGCCACGGGCCGTGGCTCTAAACCCAAAGCTGGATTAACAGGCTTCACGGTTTCTAAATTGTGGGACAGTCCTTACGGCAAGCCCGATCACATGGCCAGTCCTTTGCAAATCATGACCGAAGGCCCATTGGGCGGCGCTGCCTTCAACAATGAATTTGGTCGTCCTAACTTGTTGGGCTATTTTCGAGAGTACGAGCAGGTGGTGGATGGTGTGTTGCGGGGTTATCACAAGCCCATCATGATTGCAGGTGGTTTGGGTGTCATCGATGAAATTCAAACCCAAAAAATTCAATTTTCCGCAGGCACGTTGCTGATTCAACTGGGGGGCCCAGGCATGTTGATTGGCATGGGCGGCAGTGCGGCAAGTTCGATGGCATCGGGCACCAATGCCGCCCATTTGGATTTCGATTCTGTTCAACGCGGCAACCCCGAAATTGAACGCCGCGCGCAAGAAGTCATCAACCATTGCTGGGCGATGGGAACAGACAATCCCATTTTGGCCATTCACGATGTCGGTGCAGGTGGATTGTCCAATGCTTTTCCAGAACTGACCAACGATGCAGGCCGCGGTGCACGTTTTGATTTGCGCGCAGTGCCATTGGAAGCCTCTGGTTTGTCACCCAAAGAGATTTGGTCGAATGAAAGTCAAGAGCGATATGTTTTGGCCATTGCGCCGGAATCTTTGCCTCAATTCAAAGCCTTTTGCGAACGCGAGCGTTGTCCATTTGCCGTGGTGGGCGTTGCCACGCAAGAACGACAGTTGGTTTTGCTGGATGACCAAGCGACAACAAGCGATGCTGCAAAACCTGTCGACATGCCAATGAATGTGCTTTTGGGCAAGCCGCCCAAAATGCACCGTGACGTGAAGTCGATCAAGCGCAACATCACGCCTCTGAACCTCACCGGTGTTGATTTGCAAGACGCGGTGCTTCAAGTTTTGAGCCATCCCACAGTGGCTTCCAAGCGTTTCCTCATCACCATCGGTGACCGCACCGTGGGCGGTTTGACGCACAGAGATCAGATGGTCGGCCCTTGGCAAGTCCCAGTCGCCGACTGTGCAGTCACTTTGGCCGATTATCAAAGTTTCCAAGGCGAAGCCATGAGCATGGGTGAACGCACGCCCCTGGCCAGCGTTGATGCGGCGGCATCGGGACGCATGGCAGTCGCAGAAGCCATTACCAATTTGTTGGCGGCGCCCATTGAATTGGAACGCGTCAAACTCAGTGCCAATTGGATGGCGGCATGTGGCGAACCCGGTGAGGATGCGGCGCTTTACGAAACCGTCAAGGCGGTTGGGCTTGAGCTTTGTCCCGCATTGGGCGTGTCAATTCCTGTGGGCAAGGACAGTTTGTCCATGAAAACGCAATGGTCAGCGGATGGGCAAACGCGCAAAGTCACGTCGCCGGTCAGTTTGATTGTCAGCGCCTTTGCCAGCCTGCCAGATGTGCGCGGAACGCTCACGCCCCAATTGAACGCCACCTTGGATGACACATCGCTCATCCTGATCGATCTCAGCAACGGCCAATCCCGAATGGGTGGCAGCATCTTGAGTCAGGTTCTCAAGCAATCGGGCGACCAGGTGCCTGATTTGGAAACGCCTGCCCATTTGGTCAGCTTGGTCAAGGTGATCAACCAATTGCGCAAGCAAGGCCAACTGCTGGCTTACCACGATCGCAGCGACGGTGGCCTGATCTGTGCAGTGGCCGAGATGTGCTTTGCCGGCCAAGTGGGCGTCGCGCTCAATTTGGATTTGTTGGTCACAGAAGGCGACGGTATTTCTGACAGCCGGGCCGACCACGGCGATGCGAAAAACTGGGCGCAGCAAGTCAGCGCCCGACGCCATGAGTTGACACTCAAAGCCTTGTTCAACGAGGAGTTGGGGGTGGTGATTCAAATCAACACCCAAGACCGTGCCGACGTGATGCAAGCCTTGCGTGAGCATGGCTTGTCCAAACACAGCCATGTGATTGGCAAAACGCGGCCTGTGCAAGCGGCCGTCCAAAAAGGTGTGGGTGAGCTCAGCATTTGGCGTGACACCCAAGAAATATTCTCAGCCAAATTAGAAGACCTCCACCAAGTCTGGGACAGCGTCAGTTGGAAAATTTGCCAACAACGCGACAACCCTGTTTGCGCAGACAGCGAACACGCATCAGCAGGCCATCCGGCCAATCCAGGTTTGCATGTTTCTTTGACATTCAAACCCGAGGAGAATGTGGCGGCGCCTTGGTTGAATTTGGCCAAACCCAAAGTGGCCATTTTGCGAGAGCAGGGTGTCAATTCACACGTGGAAATGGCCTATGCATTTGCAGAAGCTGGTTTTGAATCTCACGATGTTCACATGACCGATTTGCAAAAGGGCAGGGTGAGCCTGAAAGATTTTCAAGGCTTGGTTGCTTGCGGTGGTTTCAGTTACGGTGACACTTTGGGTGCGGGCATTGGTTGGGCTCGCAGCATCACCTTCAATCCTGCGCTGTCAGAACAATTCCAATCTTACTTTGCAAGGCCAGACACCTTTGGCCTGGGTGTTTGCAATGGTTGCCAAATGTTTGCTGAGTTGGCAGACATCATTCCTGGCGCTCAAGACTGGCCACGTTTCACCACCAACCAAAGTGAACGCTTCGAAGCGCGCCTCTCCATGGTGGAAGTCTTGCCTTCGCCCAGTCTGTTTTTCCAAGACATGGCCGGTAGTCGTTTGCCCATCGCGGTGGCACATGGTGAGGGGTATGCCAACTTCAAATACCGTGGCAATGCCAACAAAGCGATCAGTGCACTGCGTTTTGTGGACAACTGGGGTGTCGCCACTGAAGCTTACCCTGCCAATCCCAATGGCAGCCCTGCTGGCTTGACGGCAGTGACCACGGCCGATGGGCGCTATACGGCCATGATGCCGCATCCCGAGCGTGTGTTCCGCAACGTCCAGATGAGTTACACCCCGGGTGACATGTCATCGCACAGCCCTTGGTTGCGCATGTGGCAAAACGCGCGCCGTTGGCTGAAATAAAAAAAGCACTGACACCTTTCGGTGTTCAGTGCATTCTTTTGAAACAAGCTGCAGCGTTGTCGCGTTGCAGTTTTGCGCAATTTACTGAACCTTGGCTTTGGCGCGCAAGTCTTCTTGGAATTTGCCCAGTTTAGATTGCGTCAATTGTTGGGTGATTTGGGGTTTCACCTCGTCCAACTTGGGCAGTTGTGCTTCGCGCACATCGTCCACACGAATGATGTGGAAACCAAACTGGCTTTTCACGGGTGCATCGGTCATTTGGCCTTTGTCCAATTTCACCATGGCATTTGAAAACTCAGGGACATAGCTGGCTGCATTGGCCCAATCGAGATCACCGCCGTTGGCGCCTGAGCCTGGGTCTTTAGAGGCTTTTTTGGCCAACTCTTCAAATTTCCCGCCTTTTTTGAGCTCTGCGATCAGGGCCTTGGCTTCTTCTTCCTTTTCAACCAAGATGTGACGCGCACGGTACTCTTTCCCGCCATTGGCAGCCACAAACTTGTCGTATTCAGCTTTGATTTCAGCGTCGGTGACGGGGTTCTTTTTCTGGAAGTTGGCAAACAGTTCGCGAATGAGCAGGCTTTGGCGTGCCAATTCAAGCTGCGCCTTGTAATCCTCACTGGCATCAAGGCCGCGTTTACGGGCTTCTTGCATGAAAATTTCGCGGGCAATCAACTCTTCTTTGATTTGCGCCAAGATTTCGGGTGTGACGGGACGGCCAGAGCGTTCAACTTGCTGCTTCAGGGCTTCAACGCGTGAGCTGGGAACAGGTTTGCCATTCACCACGGCCAAGTTTTGCGCCCAAGCAGACATGCTCAGGGCAGTGACCAAGCTCAGGGCCAATTTAGAAATTTTCATCGGGATCCTCAAATCAATTGAAAGTTATCGAAATTCTATGGCCAGGGCATGAAGGCCGTTGTCTAAGAATTCTTGGAGCGAATCATACACAAGACGATGGCGTTGAACGCGGCTGATGTTCTCAAAATGAGAAGAAGCGATGCGAACCCGAAAGTGGCTGTTCATGCCGCTTTCAGTGGCACCTGAATGCCCGGCATGTTGAGCGCTTTCATCGATGACTTCTAGAAAGCTGGGCTGAAAATGCTGTTGCAACACCCTTTCAATCAAGGGTTGCCAAGGCACATTGTTTTGTAAAGTTGAGGGCTTGGTCATGGCGAAGGTGGCGTGTCGCCAGGATTGGCAGAGGGTTCAGTTTCTTCCTTGGGGATGTGTTTGGCAATGTAGATGCCTGTTCCGATAATGAACATCAATGGAAAGACGTAACCCCAAATTTTAAAATTAACCCATTCTTCGGTTGTGAACTCAATGGCCACATAGGCGTTCAAAGCGGCCATGAAAAAGCAATACAGGGTCCAAGCCACACTGAGGGTTTGCCAATTGTCATGTGGCAGCTTCACTTGGGCTCCCAACATGGTCTTCAAAAAGTTCTTTTTGAACCAAAACTGCGCTACCAGCAAGCCCAGGCCTAAGCAACCGTAAAGCAGGGTGGGTTTGAACTTGATAAAGCGTTCATCGTGCAAGAAAAGTGTGAGGCTGCCAAAAACCAAGATCAAGCCCAGTGTGGCTTTTTGCATGGTGGCCAGTTTGCCCTCTAGCTTGTACATCCACAGGCTTTGAATGACGGTGGCAGCCATCAAGACAGCCGTTGCCGCGTAAATGTCAGCGTATTTGTAGGCCCCAAAAAACAGCAAGATGGGAAACAGGTCGAGCGCAATTTTCATCTTATTTTTTTTCGAAATTCAAAGAAGCGGAATTCATGCAGTATCGCAAACCTGTGGGCTCGGGGCCGTCTTCAAACACATGACCGAGGTGTGCGCCACATTGAGCGCAAACACTTTCAACGCGGACCATGCCATGGCTCCGGTCAATCTTTTGTGCAATGGCATTTTGATGGGCGGCTTGGTAGAACGAGGGCCAACCGCATCCTGCATCAAACTTGGTGGCGGCATCAAATAACACCGCATCGCAACAGATGCAGGTGTATTGGCCGGGCTCCCAATGCGTTTCGTATTTGCCCGTGAAAGGGCGCTCTGTGGCAGCTTTTCGCGTGACTTCAAAAGCCAGTGGCTCGGCATTGCGTGCGCGCAACCAAGCGCGCCATTCGTCGTCGGTTTTGGGCAAGTTGGAACTTGTCATGTTCATTCACTCCGTCTCACTTTAGGAAGAGCAACTGATTTCGATGTCAGATGCCCACGAGGGTGGCAAGTTGGCATAGGCTTCAAACTCGGGTTGCTCGTCAAACGGTGACTGCAACAATTTGAAGAGTGTAGCCACCTCAGAATGGTCCCCTAATTTTGATTTTTGGATGGCCAATTCAACCAAATGGTTGCGCAGCACATATTTGGGATTGACAGATAGCATGCCGTGGACGGCGTCAGCATCGCCTTGATGTTGCAAGTGCGCCATGTAATGGGACTGCCACGCTTGAAACTTGCCGGTGTCTACAAATAAATCTTTCACTGCTTGCCAGTTGGCATGCGACTGTTCGGTTTGGGATGCCGCATGGCTCAGACGTCGCCACAGCAAGGTGAAATCTGTTTTTTCTTCCGCCATCATCTGGACAAGCGATTGAATCAGGGCCATGTTGGTGGCGTCGTCTTTTTCATTGACTTGCGACAAGCCCAGTTTCATGCAGAAATTGTGCGTCCAGTGTGCTGTGTACGCTTCTTTCAAAACAGATTCCAATAAGCAATTTGAGGTTGCTTGTCGTATGCATAGCGGCCCGAATGGTCTGAATGATTGCAGATGTGATGCGGATCAAAGCCATCCATGAATTGAAAAGGGCCGTAGTCCAAAGTCAGCCCCAAGATGCTCATGTTGTCGGTGTTCAAAACACCGTGACAAAAGCCGATGGCTTGCCATTGCGCCACCAACTGCGCTGTTTTCAAACTCACCTCGTGCAACAAGTCGGCACAGGGGTGGCCTAAGCTGGGTTCGTGGCCTTCAAAGTGGTGTTCGATCACGAAATTGGCCAATTGCTGTAAGGCGTCTGGCGAGGTTGATATTCCCGAATGCTCGACCTGAGCACCGCACGGCCATCTCCCATTCGGGAAAACGGTGTTGGACCAGCGCCTTTGAGCTGAATTTCAAAGGTGCCTTGAGGCGTCGCGAATTCCCCCAAACTCAAGGCACGACCATCACCCAATTGTCCGGCCCAATGGCCAAATTGGTGGCCACTGTAAACACTGGCGCGTGGGGTCATGCCCTCCCAAAGGCCATTGCCACTGAAAACCGCCAACGCTTCAGCGTTGTCAAGCCAAGCGTCTGGCAGGCCACAAGCCTTCAAAAAGCTTGGATTTTGGGCCACCCAGTAGGGCGATGGCACAGGCGTAGGAAGGACTTCTGCCGTGAAGGCAGGTCCCAAAGTGGCATATCGGTTGATCCAAGTCATGTTTTTGATTGTCGGCGCCTTTGGATGCACCCATCGCAATACAGGGTATACACCAAGCACCAAGGACTCATGCTAAAAAGCGAAATCTTCTACTTTTGACTTTGAAGGGCAGACATGTTCGGTCTCATGCAGCAGCAATCTTTGCTGATTTCCTCCTTGATTGATTTTGCTGAACGCCACCATGGCGATGGTGAAGTGGTTTCCAGACGCGTTGAAGGTGATGTGCACCGTTATACCTGGGCCGATGTGGCAAGTCGATCTCGCCAATTGGCCAATGCGCTTGACGGCTTGAAACTGGGGCAGGGTGATCGCGTGGCCACATTGGCTTGGAACGGCTACCGTCACCTTGAAATGTATTTTGGGGTGAGCGGCTCTGGTCGTGTACTTCACACACTGAACCCACGATTGCATCCAGATCAAGTGGTGTGGATTGCCAACCACGCAGAAGATCAAATTCTTTGCTTTGACATGACCTTCTTGCCCTTGGTTCAAGCGGTTCATGCGCGATGCACCACCGTGAAGCATTGGGTTGCCCTGTGCGATGCAGACAAGTTGCCTGCGGACACGGGCATTCCCAACTTGACCAGTTACGAAACGCTGATTGGGCAGCAAGCCAAAACCTATGTTTGGCCTGAATTGGACGAAAACACTGCTTCCAGCATGTGCTACACCAGCGGCACCACAGGCAATCCCAAAGCGGCTTTGTACAGTCACCGATCGACCCTGCTTCATGCCTATGCAGCCGCATTGCCCGATGTCATGTGCATCTCGGCACGCGATGCCATCTTGCCCGTGGTGCCCATGTTCCATGTGAATGCTTGGGGTATCCCTTACAGCGCTGCCATGACAGGCGCCAAATTGGTCTTCCCAGGCCCTGCATTGGATGGCAAGTCGGTTTACGAATTGATTGAAGCTGAGAGAGTGACCTTTGCTGCGGGCGTCCCCACCGTTTGGCAAATGTTGTTGGGGCACATGAAGCCTGCCCATTTGAAATTCAGGTCATTGAAGCGCACGGTGATCGGTGGCTCTGCTTGTCCGCCGGCCATGATCCATGCCTTCCGCGAAGATTACGGCGTTGACGTTTTGCACGCCTGGGGCATGACCGAAATGAGTCCTTTGGGGACGCTTTGCACGCTGAAAAACAAGCACCTCAGTTTGCCGGAAGAAGCGCAAATGAAATTGCGGTTGAAGCAAGGGCGTGCCATTTTTGGCGTCGACATGAAAATCGTCAACGATGCGGGTGAGGCTTTGCCACACGATGGAAAAACATACGGCGATTTGCTCGTCAAAGGCCCTTGGATCATTCGAGAATATTTCAAGCAAGAAGGATCCTCACCTTTGATCGACGGATGGTTCCCAACCGGTGATGTGGCCACCATCGATGAAGATGGCTTCATGCAAATCACCGACCGTAGCAAAGATGTCATCAAATCCGGCGGCGAATGGATCAGTTCGATTGACATTGAAAACATCGCCATGGCGCACCCCGACGTCGCCATGGCAGCTTGCATTGGCATGCCACATCCGAAGTGGGATGAGCGACCTGTGGTGTGCGTGGTCAAAAAACCCGGCAGCACATTGACCTCCACTGAGCTGCTCAAATTTTACGAAGGCAAAACTGCCAAATGGCAAATACCAGATGACGCCATTTTTGTCGAAGCAATCCCTTTGGGCGCAACGGGAAAAATGCTCAAAACAAAACTGCGCGAACAACTTTCAGGTTACAAATTGCCTGGCCTTTGATGGGCGTCCAATGTGGCGAAGCGGTGGGAGTCACGTGGGCGATACCGCCTAGGGCAAACCCCGACCAGCAAAACTTACAAAAGCGTTACGCTGACACCCGTTGAAGTTTTTCATAACTGATGGAGCTAAATATGAAATTTGCAGTTCGTTCTATTGCTGTTGCCTCCTTGGCAATGTGTGCTTTCGGTGCTTTTGCTCAAAAAGGAGAAACCGTCAAAATCGCATGGATTGACCCCTTGTCTGGCCTGATGGCACCTGTGGGCAACAACCAACTTAAAAGCTTCCAGTTTTTTGCTGAGAAATACAACAAAATCAATCCAGCGGGCGTCAAATTTGAAGTGATCGGTTTTGACAACAAGCTCAGCCCCGCTGAAAGCTTGAACGCCTTGAAAGCAGCCACCGATCAAGGCATCCGCTACATCACCCAGGGCAATGGCTCGGGTGTGGCAGGCGCGCTCATTGAAGCTGTCAACAAACACAACGAACGCAACCCTGGCAAAGAAATCATTTTCTTGAACCACTCTGCGGTGGACCCCGACTTCACCAACAGCAAGTGCAGCTACTGGCACTTCCGCTATGACGCAGACACTTCCATGAAGATGGAAGCACTGACAACCTTCATGAAGGACCGTCCAGAAACCAAGAAAATTTTCTTGCTGAACCAAAACTATTCACACGGTCACCAAGTGGCCAAGTTCTTCAAAGAGGGTATCAATCGCAAGCGTCCTGACATTCAAATTGTCGGAGAAGATTTGCACCCATTGGCGCAAGTTCGCGACTTTGCACCTTACATCGCCAAAATCAAAGCGTCCGGCGCTGATTCTGTGGTGACTGGCAACTGGGGTTCCGACTTGGCCTTGTTGGTGAAGGCTGCCAACGAAGGCGGCTTCACAGGCAACTTCTACACCTATTACACCGGTGTCACTGGCACCCCCACCGCTTTGGGCAAGAATGGCGAAGGACGCGTCTTCCAAATCGCTTATGGTCACTACAAAATGGGCGGACAAATGGACAAATGGCAAGATGAATTCAAAGCCAAGTTCAACGACGATTTCTACACAGGTTCTGTTCACAGCATTTTCACCACTTTGGGTGATGCCATGGCCAAAGCCAAATCAACCGACCCTGTCAAAGTTGCTGCAGCGCTTGAAGGCATCAAGAGCACCAGCGTGTTCAATGGCGAAATTGAAATGCGCAAAACCGACCACCAATTGCAGCAACCCCTGTACCTCACCGTCTGGAGCAAGGTTGACAAGAAATACAACTACAGCGTTGAGAACACTGGCATGACCTTGGTGCCTGTGAAGGAGTTCCCTTCCTACATTTCAAGCACGCCCACCAGCTGCCAAATGAAGCGTCCAGGTTAATGGATGTAAGTCTTCGGAAGGGCCCGCTCCTCAGGGGGTCGGGCCCTTCTTGTTGGTTGCGACTTGCCATGGGTGGCGGAAAGTAGTTTTATGGAGTTCTTCATCATCTCCATGCTCAATGGTTTGAGCTACGGGCTGTTGTTATTCATGCTCAGCTCGGGTTTGACCCTGATCTTCAGCATGATGGGCGTTTTGAATTTCGCTCATGCATCTTTCTACATGATTGGTGCTTATTTTGGTTACACGCTCACCAGCATCATTGGTTTTTGGCCTGCCTTGCTGGTGGCACCTATTTTGGTCGGCGGTGTTGGCGTTGTTTTTGAGCGCCTGACATTGCGCAAAGTTCACAAGTTTGGTCATGTCCCCGAACTTCTGGTGACATTTGGCTTGTCTTACATTGTGTATGAGTTGGTTCAGCTCATTTGGGGTCGAACCGCAGTCGAGTTTGTCCCCCCTGAGTTGCTCAAGGGCTCTGCGTTCACTTTGGTCAACCATTCCATTCAGGGCATGCAATTGGTTTGGGGCGCAGCACCCGCTGAAATGTGCAAGTCAGCAGATGCTGCCGTTCGTTTGGTTTGCACGCCATTTCCTGCAACCCGAGGCTTCATGATGATTGTGGCCTTGCTCATGTTGTTGTCCTTGTGGCTGTTGCTCACCAAAACCCGCATTGGCTTGGTCATTCAAGCCGCTTTGACCCACCCTGAAACCGTTGAATCTTTGGGCCACAACGTGCCACGCGTTTTCATGCTGGTGTTCGGTGCAGGAACAGGGCTGGCAGGTTTAGCGGGCGTCATTGGCGGTAGCACTTTCGTGACCGAACCGGCCATGGCTGCCACAGTTGGCTCAGTGATATTTGTGGTGGTGGTCGTAGGGGGTATGGGCTCTTTGTCTGGCGCCTTTTTGGCGTCCATTTTGATCGGTGTGATTCAGACTTTTGCCATCGCGTTTGACTACTCCTTCATCAGCGTTGCCAAAAACATGGGTTTCAGTTTGTCAGATGCTTTGACCAACAACCCCATCCTCAAGCTGACCGTGTCGCAAGTCGCACCCATCTTGCCTTACTTGTTCTTGGTTTTGATTTTGATTTTCCGTCCAAAGGGACTCTTGGGTACCCGCGAAGGATGATGACATGAGCAGTACCTACAAATTCAAACCTTACAACGTTGGTCGATGGGTGATCTGGAGCCTGTTTGCCATTGTCCTGATATTTGCGCCTTTGGTCTTTACCAGCAATTTGTCGGGCACCATGCTGGCGCAAATGGGGATCGCCATCATTGCTTGTTTGTCCTACAACATTTTGTTAGGGCAGGGCGGCATGTTGAGTTTTGGCCATGCTGTGTACACAGGCCTTGGCTCATTTGTCGCCATCCACGCGTTGAACGCCATCAGTGGCGGTCATTCCAATATTCCCGTGAGCCTGATCCCTTTGGTTGGCGGACTGGCCGGCATTGGCTTTGCTGTCCTTTTGGGTTATGTCACAACGAAAAAGGCGGGCACCCCCTTTGCCATGATCACCTTGGGCGTCGCAGAGCTGGTGTTTGCCATGTCCTTGATGTTCTCTGAATTCTTTGGTGGTGAGGCGGGCATCTCGGGTAACCGCGTGGCAGGTCAAGCCTTCATGGGCATCACGTTTGGTCCGCAAATTCAAATCTATTATTTGATTGCCATTTACACCTTTGTGTGTGTAGCCCTGATGTACGCTTTCACCCAAACGCCATTGGGCCGCATTTTGAATGCCGTGCGCGACAACCCCGAGCGTGTTGAATTCATTGGCTACAACACACAACGGGTGCGGTATTTTGCGTTCATCATTGCTGGCTTTTTTGCTGGCATTTCAGGTGGACTGGGTGCCCTCAACTTTGAAATTGTCACGGCGGAAGTGGTGGGTGCTGGCCGTTCGGGTGGTTATTTGCTGTTTACCTTTTTGGGTGGCGCCACCTTCTTCTTTGGCCCCATCATTGGCGGCATTCTCATGGTCTTGGCCTTTGTGCTTTTGTCTGAGTTGACCAAAAATTTGGGTCAGTTATTTGGGACTCTTTGTGACTGCGTTTGTGGCCTTGATTGGTGCGGGGGCCATGATCGAAATGGTTTACCACCTGCAACTGAACTCAGCTTTGGGTGACACTTTGAAGTTCATGGGCATGACTCTGAATGCCAAAGGTGTTGACAGCTGGTTTGGTGCTGTATTTGTCATGCTCACTGGCTTGGGCTTGTTTGAAGCCGCACGCCGTCAATTCCTGATGGAATGGGGTGACATCCAAATCGACATTGAAAAAGAAATTAAACGTCGGGAGACAGCGTGATGTCTTATGCGCTAGAACTCAAAGATCTCCGGAAAAACTTCGGAAAAACAGAAATCATCCGAGGTGCCAATTTGGCGGTTAACGCGGGTGAGCGTGTGGCCATCATCGGCCCCAACGGTGCTGGCAAATCAACCTTGTTCAATTTGATCAGCGGTCGATTTGGCCCCACCAGCGGTGAAATTTTGCTCAATGGCCAACGCATTGACCACAAAGCCCCTTACGAAATCAACCGGATGGGTTTGTCAAGAAGTTTTCAAATTACCAACATCTTTCCCAAACTCAGTGTCTTTGAGAATTTGCGTTGTGCGGTGTTGTGGAGTCTTGGATACAAGTACACCTTTCTGAAATTCTTGTCAGGTTTGAAAGATGCCAACGAACTGGCCGAAAAGTACATGGAAATGATCCGCCTCGACAAGAAGCGTGATTTGCTGGCCATGAACCTGACCTATGCAGAGCAGCGTGCACTGGAGATTGGTATCACCATTGCTGGCGGCGCTGATGTCATTTTGCTAGACGAACCCACAGCGGGCATGAGCAAAAGTGAAACCAGTCGCTTTATCAACTTGATCAAAGAAGTGACCGTGGGCAAAACCTTGCTCACGGTTGAGCATGACATGGGGGTTGTGTTTGGCTTGGCAGACAAAATTGCCGTGGTGGTGTATGGCGAGGTCATTGCTTACGACACCCCTGAAGCGGTCAGATCGAATGCGCGCGTCCAAGAGGCTTATTTAGGTTCTCATGTGGCCGATGAGCAAGCGGGAGGCCACTGACATGTTGCACATTGAAAACCTGCATGCTTTCTACGGCAAAAGCCATGTGTTGCACGGCGTGAGTTTCAACGTCAAGCCGGGTGAAATTGTGGCGCTTTTGGGGCGAAATGGTTCTGGTCGATCGACCACTGCAAAAGCCATCATGGGCTTGGTGGACTGTCAAGGCCAAATTGATTGGAAGGGACAAGCCATCGTTGGCAAAAAAGCCTTCGAGATCGCGCACTTGGGTTTGGGCTATGTGCCTGAGAATCGCGACATTTTTCCCAAACTCACGGTCCATCAAAATTTACTACTAGGGCAAAAGGGAACAGGCAAGGGCAGTCGTTGGAGTTTTGACGACATGTACCAAATGTTCCCGCGTTTGTTGGAGCGTCAACACACCGAGGCAGGCGTTTTGTCTGGTGGTGAACAGCAAATGTTGACCTTGTGCCGCACCTTGATGGGTGACCCTGACCTCATCATCATCGATGAACCGACCGAAGGCTTGGCGCCTAAAATTGTGGCGTTGGTTGGCGAATACCTTAAAAAGCTCAAAGACCGAGGCGTCTCAGTTTTGCTCATTGAACAAAAATTGACGATCGCCATGAAAATCTCAGACCGTGCCTTGGTCATGGGACATGGCAGCATTGTTTTCGAGGGTACACCCGACGAATTGAATGCCAATGCCTACATCCGTAAGGAGTGGTTAGAGGTTTAAGTTGCTTGGATGGGGCGTCAAACACCGTCCCATGAGCGACAAACCCCCTACACACACGTGCGGAAACACCCTAGAATTGCCAAAAATAGTACGCCCGTTCTATTTTGGGATTGACACCACCATTAGAGGAAAACAGCATGACCGCTGAATACAAAGTCATTGGCGATGTCGCCGTGATCACCCTGAGCAACCCGCCCGTCAATGGGCTGGGACTTGCAACCCGCGTTGGCATCACGGACGGCTTGACAAAAGCCAACAGCGATGCCGCCGTCAAATCCGTCATCATCACTGGTGCTGGCAAAGCCTTTTCAGGCGGCGCTGACATCCGTGAATTTGGTTCACCCAAAGCCATTCAAGAACCCAACCTGTTGAGCGTCATTCGGGCTTGTGAAAACTCCGCCAAACCAGTTTTGGCAGCAGTGCACTCGGTCGCCATGGGGGGTGGATTGGAACTGGCCTTGGGTTGCCACTACCGCATTGCAGCGCCTGGCTGTAAAGTGGCTTTGCCCGAAGTCAAACTTGGCTTGATTCCAGGCGCGGGGGGTACCCAACGCTTGCCACGTGTCATCGGCGTCGAGCCGGCGCTCAACATGATCGTGAGCGGTGAGCCTATCAACAGCGAAATGCTGGCCATGTTGCCCGGTCAAAAATTGTTCGACCGCATGGCAACATCGGCAGAATCTTTGGCTGCTGAAGCCTTGGCTTACGCCAAAGAGTTGGCCACTCAACACGCCGACGGATCTGCTTTGCCCTTGGTTCGCAATCTGCCCTGCAAACACCCCCAAGGCGATGCTTACTTCCAGTTCGCACGCAACATGGTCAAAGGCATGGCCAAAAACTTCCCAGCGCCACCCAAGTGTGTGGACGCGGTAGAAGCTGCAACCAAGAAAAAATTCGAAGACGGCATGGTCTACGAGCGTGAAATTTTCACCAATTTGATGTGGACACCGGAGTGCCGCGCACTGCGTCACATTTTCATGGCTGACCGTGCCGCCTCCAAAATTCCAGATGTGCCCGAGGACACCCCCAAGCGCAACATTGCGTCAGTGGCTGTGATTGGTGCAGGCACCATGGGGGGTGGCATCTCCATGAATTTCTTGAACGCTGGCATCCCTGTCACCATGCTCGAGATGAAGCAAGAAGCTTTGGACCGCGGTGTGGCCACCATTCGCAAGAACTACGAAGCTCAGGTTAAAAAGGGCAAGCTGAAACAGGACAAATACGAGCAACGCATGGCCCTGCTCACCACCACCTTGAGCTACGATGACATTGGCAGTGCTGACTTGGTCATTGAAGCTGTGTTCGAAGAGATGGGCGTGAAAGAAACCGTCTTCAAGAAACTCGATGAAGTGATGAAGCCCGGTGCCATCTTGGCTTCCAACACATCCACATTGGATGTCAACAAAATCGCCTCGTTCACCAAGCGGCCGGAAGACGTGGTGGGCATGCATTTCTTCAGCCCTGCCAATGTCATGAAGTTGTTGGAAGTTGTTCGTGGCGCCAAGACCAGCAAAGATGTGTTGGCCACTGTCATGGCTTTGGGCAAAAAGATCAAGAAAACCGCCGTGGTCTCAGGTGTATGCGATGGCTTTATCGGCAACCGCATGATCGAGCAATACAGCCGTCAAGCAGGCTTCCTCATTGAAGAAGGCTGCACGCCTGCACAAGTCGACAAGGCCGTAGAGAAATTCGGTTTTGCCATGGGTCCGTTCCGCATGGGTGACTTGGCTGGTAACGACATCGGCTGGGCCATTCGCAAACGTCGCAATGTTGAGCGTCCTGGCATGAAGTACAGCAAAACTGCCGATCTCTTGTGTGAGATGGGCCGATTCGGTCAAAAGACCGGTGCTGGCTGGTACGACTACCAAGCTGGTAAGCGCGATGCCATTCCCAGCGCCTTGGTGGTGGAGATGATTGAAAAACACCGTGCTGCTGAGGGCATCACACCCCGCAAGATTTCAGACGAAGAAATCGTTCAGCGTCTGGTGTTCTCCTTGGTGAACGAAGCCGCGCACATTTTGGAAGAGGGCATTGCCAGCAAGGCCAGCGACATCGACATGGTTTACCTCACTGGTTATGGCTTCCCCATCTTCCGTGGCGGCCCCATGTTGTACGCCGACCAAGTTGGTTTGTTCAATGTGGCAGAAGCCATGAAACGCTTTGCGAAAAATCCACGCGACGATGCCGCTTTCTGGCAACCCGCTCCGCTGCTTGCCCGTTTGGTGGCAGATGGCAAAACATTCAACTGATCAGAGGTATTCAATATGACCAACGCCGTCATTGTTTCGACCGCACGCACACCTCTGGCCAAGAGCTGGAAAGGTGCTTTCAACATGACCCATGGTGCCACGTTGGGTGGCCATGCGGTTCAACATGCCGTTCAACGCGCGGGCATTGACGCTGCTGAAGTAGAAGACGTCATCATGGGATGTGCCACCCCTGAGGGTGCTACGGGCGCCAACATTGCGCGTCAAATTGCTTTGAAAGCGGGCTTGCCCATCTCAGTCTCGGGCCTGACTGTCAACCGTTTCTGTTCATCGGGTTTGCAGACCATCGCATTGGCTGCCCAGCGAATCATTGCTGGCGAAGGCCATGTGTATGTGGCGGGTGGTGTGGAAAGTATTTCTTGTGTACAACAAGAAATGAATCAACACATGCTGCAGGATCTGTCATTGAACAAGATGAAGCCTGAAATTTATTGGAGCATGCTTCAAACCGCCGAGCAAGTTGCCAAGCGTTACAAAATTGGACGCGACCGCATGGACGAGTACGGTGCCGCCAGCCAACAAAAAGCTTGTGCTGCACAGGCTGCCGGTTTGTTTGATGCTGAAATTGCACCCATCACTGTGTCCGCCGGTGTGATCGATAAAACCATGGGCCTGATGACCAAGCAAGTGACGGTCAGCAAAGACGAGGGTCTGCGTGAAGGCACCACGTTTGATGCCATTCACGGGTTGCGGTCAGCCTTGCCGGGTGGTTTGATTTCTGCGGGCAATGCAAGCCAGTTTTCGGACGGTGCAGGCGCATGCGTCGTCATGGATGAAAAATTGGCTGAGCAGCGTGGCTTGAAGCCACTTGGCCGTTTCTTGGGTTTCGCTGTTGCAGGCTGTGAACCCGATGAAATGGGCATTGGCCCTGTCTATGCAGTGCCCAAAGCATTGGCACGTTTGGGTCTGAAAGTTTCCGACATTGACTTGTGGGAATTGAACGAAGCCTTTGCGGTGCAAGTTTTGTATTGCCGCGACACTTTGGGCATTCCACCCGATCGCCTGAATGTCAATGGCGGTGCCATTGCTGTGGGTCACCCCTACGGTGTCAGCGGACAACGCCTCACGGGACACGCATTGATCGAAGGCAAACGTCGCGGTGCCAAGCGAGTGGCCGTCACCATGTGCATTGGAGGCGGCATGGGTGCTTGTGGTATTTTTGAAGTACTCTAAGCGCACGCGCTTCACATTCAACAAGCAACCTCGGGCGACCCGCTAACCATGCAGGCCGCCCGTTTTCATTTTCACTGAGGTCAATTTGCCATGAGCCTTCGGACTACGCTGGATTTTTTGTTGTACGAATGGTTGGACGTGAACCAACTGCAACAACGCGAACGTTTTGCGGACCACAGTCAAGAGACTTTCGATGCCGTGCTAGACACCTGCGAACGAATTGCCCGTGAAAAATACGCGCCATTCAATCGCCTTGTCGATACCGAAGAGCCGCGATTTGATGGCGACAAAGTGATCTTGCCGCAAGCCACGCACGATGCCCAAAAAGCCTATGCGGCATCTGGCATGCTCAGTGCCGCACAAGACTACGAGATTGGCGGTATGCAATTGCCCTACACCGTTGAAGCGGCCGCCAACACTTTCTTTGCGATGGCCTCCGTGAGCATGGGGTCGGGACTGCTGACGGTGGGCAACGCCAATTTGCTGATGGCACATGGTTCGGAATTGCAGAAGAAAGTGTTTGCACTCAATGAGTTTTCTGGCCGTTGGTCAGGCACCATGTGCTTGTCTGAGCCCCAAGCTGGCTCCTCCTTGAGTGACGTCATGACGCGTGCCACGCCTGATGGTGATGGGTTTCAGAACGACCCCTTGGGTGCACGCTATCGCCTCAAGGGCCTGATGGCAAGTTAATTCCAGGCGTTAAAGGTATTTCCCTGTTCATCGTACCCAAAAAAATGGTGAACACAGAAGGACAGTTGACAGGTGTCCGCAACGATGTGGCTTTGGCAGGCTTGAACCACAAATGTGGCTGGCGAGGGACCACCAACACATTGCTGAATTTCGGCGAGGGCAAGTTCAAAGTCGCAACGGACAACACAGCATCGGATGGCACGGGTGCTGTGGGATATTTGGTGGGCGAACCAGGTCGTGGTTTGGGTTACATGTTTCACATGATGAACGAAGCGCGCATCGGGGTGGGGCTGGCTGCCACCATGTTGGGCATGGCTGGTTATGAGGCCAGTTTGGCGTATGCCAAAAACCGGCCCCAAGGGCGACCCGTTGCTGGTGGTACGCAGAAGGTGGTGAAAGATGCTGCGCAAGCGCAGGTTCGCATCATTGAACATGCAGACATCAAACGCATGTTGCTGGCTCAAAAATCATATTGCGAAGGTGCTTTGGCGCTGGAACTGTATTGCGCCAGATTGGTGGACGAACAACACACGGGATCTGTAGAGAATGCAGATGAAGCTCGATTGTTGCTCGAGGTGTTGACGCCCATTGCAAAGAGTTGGCCCAGCGAATGGTGTTTGGAGGCCAACAGCTTGGCCATTCAGATTCACGGCGGCTACGGTTACACACGGGATTTTCCGGTCGAACAGTATTGGCGCGACAACCGCCTGAACATGATTCATGAAGGCACCCATGGCATTCAAGGCATGGATTTGTTAGGTCGCAAAGTGTTGATGGAAGAAGGCAAGGGCGTGAAGCTTTTGGGTGCACGCATGATGGCAACGGCTCACAAAGCACAAGCCTTCCCCGATTTGGCAGACAACGCCAAAGCACTGACCGCCGCACTGCACAAAGTCACGCAGGCCACCCAGTCGGCCTGGTCAACTGGACAGCCCCAAGAGGCTTTGGCCAACGCGGTGCCTTATTTGCAAGCATTTGGTCATTTGGTTTTGGCTTGGATCTGGTTGGACGTCAGCGCTTCATGCAGAGGCGAAAATTCACCCCAACAAACAGGTCGACAAGCAGCCGCACACTATTTCTACCGCTACGAATTACCCAAGATCGATGCTTGGCTCAATGTGGTTGGCAACCGTGACATGACCTGTGCCAATTTGTCGGAGGAGGCATTCTGATGAGCAACCTCAAACCCGCGCCCCATGGATTGCGTCACATTGTGATGTGGACTTTGAAGGAGGAAGCAGAGGGTCAGACCAGAGCGCAGAACATGGAGAAAGCGCGCGAAGTGCTCATGCGCTGTTCCAGCTTGGTGCCTGGCATCGAACAATTTGAAGTGGGGCTCAAGACCGATGGTCTCGATTGCACCTGTGATGTGATTTTGAATTCTGTTTTCAAGGATGAAGCTGCATTGAGCGCTTACCAAAACCATCCAGATCACATCGCGATCAAGCCTTTCATGAAAGCCATTGTTGCGCAGCGACAGTGCATGGATTTTTGGAACTGATTTTTAAAAAGGATTGAACATGACACGTACCGTCAAACAACTCTTCGACTTGACTGGCCAAACGGCTTTGGTCACAGGTGGATCTCGCGGTCTGGGTTTGCAAATGGCGCATGCATTGGGTGAAGCCGGCGCGCGACTGATGTTGAGCTCCCGCAAGGCGGATGACTTGCAAGAGGCCGTGGCTGAACTCAAAGCAGCTGGCATTGAGGCCGACTTCATTGCCGCAGATTGTGGCAAAGAGGAAGACATTCGTCGTCTTGCACAAGAGACTGTCAAAAGGATGGGGCGCATTGACATTTTGGTCAACAATGCAGGCGCCACTTGGGGCGCTGCCGGGTCAATTTCACCAAGGCCTTGGCAGGCGAGTGGGGTCAGCATGGCATTACCGTGAATGCCATTTGTCCTGGCTTCTTCCCCAGCAAAATGACCTATGGTTTGCTCGAAAAAATGGGTGCCGATCGCATGGCCAGTCACGCACCTTTGCGCCGATTGGGCGATGACGAAGACCTGAAAGGCTTGACGCTCTTGTACGCCAGTGAAGCCGGCAAACACATTACAGGTCAATGGCTGGCTGTTGACGGTGGCGTGAGTGCCATCATTGGTGGATGAACAATGAGCATTCCCTTTGGCGTCCACATTCCGTTTGTGGCCAATCTTGGATTTACCTTAGAGAAGTTTGAAAACGGTACCTCCGAGTTGCATTACAGCCCACGCCCTGAACATCTCAATTCTTTTGCAATCACGCACGGCGGGGCTGTCATGACACTGCTCGATGTCGTCATGGCAACAGCCGCTCGCAGTGTTGCGCAAGAGATGGGGGTGGTGACCATTGAGATGAAGTCGAGTTTCATGCGACCCGCTCAAGCTAAGGCCGGCGAACATTTGGTGGCCCAAGGTTTGTTGTTGCATCGCACGGCAACCATGGCCTTCACGGATGGCAAAGTGTATGACGCTGCAGGCCAGCTGTGTGCCCATGCCACAGGGACTTTCAAGTACGTGAAGCGAACACCCTCATTGACGTCGCCCATTTCGACTGATTAAACAATTTCAACCCAGAGACATCCATGCCTACCAATCACATCATCGTTTTGGACAATCGCCCGGAAGGCGAAGCAACAGCCGCCAACTTCAAATTGATCAAGGCCGAAACGCCTCAGCTCCAAGAGGGGCAAGTGCTGGTGAAGCACCATTACCTCAGCCTTGATCCCTACATGCGTGGCCGCATGAACGCTGGCAAAAATTATGCACAACCCCAACCCTTGGGCGAAGCCATGATTGGCGGCACTGTGGGTGAAGTGCTTGACAGCAAGCACGCCAAGTTCAAAGTGGGTCAAACCGTTCAGTGCATGGGGGGCTGGCAAGAGTACAGCGTGATCAACGCAGATGTCCCTGGTGCCCTGAAGCCTGTCAACGCTGAGAAAATATCCATCAGCCATTACCTGGGTGCCGTTGGCATGCCTGGGGTCACGGCTTGGTATGGTTTGGTCAAAATCATTCAGGCCAAGCCGGGAGCCACTGTCACGGTGAGTGCAGCCAGCGGCGCTGTGGGCAGTGCCTATGGTGCATTGGCCAAAGCACGGGGATTCAGAGTGGTTGGCATTGCTGGCGGTTCAGCCAAATGCGATTATGTGGTCCGTGAACTGGGCTTTGACGCTTGCATTGATTACAAACAACACGCTGACTACATCTCGTTGTCGAAAGCACTGAGAGATGCTTGCCCCAACGGCATCGATGGTCATTTTGAAAACGTGGGCGGCATGATCTTGGATGCTGTGATGCTGCGTGCGAATGATTTTGCGCGCATAGCAGTGTGCGGCATGATTGCGGGTTACAACGGTGAGCCCTTGCCCATGGCCAATCCAACGCTGATCTTAAAAAGCCGCATGACCCTGGAAGGTTTCATTGTGAGCGAGCACATGGAAGTATGGCCGGAGGCCTTGGCGGAATTGAGCGAATTGATTGCCAGTGGCAAATTCAATCCACGTCAAACCATTGCGCAAGGCATTGCATCTGCACCTGAGGCATTTTTGGGCTTGCTGAAAGGCCAGAACTTCGGCAAGCAACTGGTGAAATTAATTTAAGTCTTCACAGATTCAAAGAAAGCCTCAGCATGCACCCCTTGATTCTTCACCACTACCCAACCTCACCGTTTGCCGAAAAAATCCGCTTGATATTGGGGTACAAAAAGTTAGCGTGGCAAAGTGTGATCATTCCGATGATCATGCCAAAGCCCGACCTGACGGCTTTGACAGGGGGATACCGTCGAACGCCAGTGTTGCAGATCGGTGCCGACATTTATTGCGATACTGCGTTGATTGCGGATGTCTTAGAGAAACTGGCGCCCACACCCAGTCTCTATCCATCACCTGTGAATGGTGCCGCCAGAATTGTGGCGCAATGGGCAGACAACCAAGTGTTTCCAGCGGCCATGGCTTATAACTTTCAGCCCGCCGGTGTGGCCGATGTGTTTGCAGGTGCTCCTGAAGCGGTGGTTCAAGCCTTTGTCGCCGACCGTGCAGCCATGCGCGGAGGGGCGCCCCGAATGTCGCTGGGCGAGGGCACCAGCACTTACAAAAGTCAATTGCGTCGCTTGTCAGACATGCTGACCGAACACCCTTATTTGATGGGGGATGTGCCAACCATTGCAGACTTTTCTGCTTACCACCCCATGTGGTTCACACTGGAAAGAACACCCAGTGTGGCGGGCATCCTAGATGCAACACCTTTGCTCAAAGACTGGATGGCACGCATGAAAGCCATCGGGCACGGCCACCACGACAAATTGAAGTCGGATCAAGCCGTTGAGGTGGCCAAGCATGCCAACCCAGAAGACGTTTCACAACTCGCGTTTGTGGACGATCATGGCATTGCCTTAGGTTCCGAAGTCACCGTCACTGCAGACAACTTTGGTTTGGAGCCTACGCCAGGCACCTTGGTAGCGGCGACCAAAACCCGTCTCACCTTGCGCCGTGAGGATGAGCGTGCAGGCACCGTTCATGTTCACTTCCCACGCAATGGATTTATTTTGAAGAAGGTCAAATCATGATTCGCAATTTTGAAAACAAAACAGCCGTCTTAACGGGTGGTGGCTCTGGCTTCGGCTTGGAGTGCGCACGCATTCAGGGGGCTTGGTTTGGGAAAACACCGTGGCCGATTGGCAATGGGTGTTGGGTGTGAATGTTTGGGGTGTGGTGCACGGCGTGCGTTTGTTCACACCCATGATGCTCGATGCTGCCAAAAAAGACCCTCACTATGAAGGCCACATCGTGAACACCGCCAGCATGGCCGGTTTGCTCACTGCGCCCAACATGGGCGTGTACAACGTCAGTAAACATGCTGTGGTCGCCTTAACCGAAACGCTATACCAAGACCTGAAATTGGTGACCGACCAAGTCAGCGCCAGTGTTTTGTGTCCTTATTTTGTGCCCACAGGCATCAGCCAAAGCCACCGCAACCGTCCGGCAGATTTGCCCCATCAAAAGGCCACGAAAAGCCAGCTGATTGGCCAAGCCATGAGCGACAAAGCCGTCAGCAGCGGCAAGGTGTCTGCAGCGCAAATGGCTGAAATGGTGTTTGAGTCCATCGCCAACGATCAGTTCTACATCTACAGCCATCCTCAAGCTTTGGGCAATGTCCAAACCCGCATGGAAGCCATCGTTCAGCAGCAAAACCCGCCCAATCCTTTTGCCGCACGCCCTGACATTGGCGAAAAACTCAAAGCCGAACTGCGCAGCTGAAAAAGAGCCACCGGAGTGTGGCAAACTCGTCGGTTGAGTTGCAAAAATCCAATGAAGTTAGCCGACGAGATGCAGAAAATAACAGGCCAATTGGCCATTGAAATCAAAATCCGCCCTGAACAAGTTCAGGCGGCTGTGAGTTTGTTAGATGGCGGCGCCACCGTGCCGTTCATTGCACGCTATCGCAAAGAAGTGACGGGCGGCTTGGACGACATTCAGTTGCGTGAACTGGAATACCGTTTGGGCTACTTGCGCGAGATGGAAGAGCGCCGCGCCACCATCCTCAAAAGCATTGCCGACCAAGGCAAGCTGACCCCGGATTTGCAATGGGCCATTGACCAAGCTGCCACCAAGCAAGACTTGGAAGATTTGTACCTGCCATTCAAGCCTAAGCGCCGCACCAAAGGCATGATGGCCAAAGAGGCTGGCATCGAACCCTTGGCCGATGCGTTATGGGCCAATCCATCGCTTGATCCACAAGTTGAAGCACAGGCTTATTTGAAACCTGCCGACGCCATTGAAGGCGCCGACTTTTCAAGCGCAGGCGCCGTCTTGGATGGTGTGCGCGATATTTTGTCTGAGCGCTGGGCAGAAGACGCCTCACTCATCCAGGCTTTGCGTGAGTGGCTTTGGAAAGAGGGCTTGTTCACCAGCCACTTGGCATCAGGCAAAGATGAAAATCAAGCCGAAGTGGCCAAATTCAGAGATTACTTCGATTACAGCGAACCCATTGGCCGTGTGCCTTCGCACCGTGCCTTGGCCGTGTTCCGTGGTCGTGCTTTGGAATTCTTAGACGCCAAGCTGACTTTGCCCGTGCCTGAGGCTCTCAATGCAACGGCAGAACCCCTCACGCCAACGGCAGCCGCTCAAGCCGCCAATGCTTTGGCTGAAGGTCGCATCGCTTTGCACTTGAATTGGTCGCACAGTGCACGACCCTCTGACGATTTGATACGCAAAACCATTTTGTGGACTTGCGTGATTTGTTACTCGCAGCACCTGCGGGTCCCCGCGTGGTGTTGGGACTCGACCCAGGCATTCGGACAGGCGTCAAAGTCGCTGTGGTGGATGCAACAGGCAAGCTCGTCGAAACATCGACCGTCTATCCCCACGAGCCTCGCCGTGACTGGGATGGTGCTTTGCATACTTTGAACAAACTGTGCCAAAAGCATGGTGTGAATTTGATCGCCATTGGCAATGGCACTGCCAGCCGCGAAACCGACAAACTGGCGGCCGATCTCATCAAGCAACTCAAAACGCCTGACAGTCCCGAGATTCAAAAGGTGGTGGTGAGCGAGGCGGGCGCTTCGGTGTATTCCGCCAGTGAATTTGCCAGTCAAGAAATGCCAGACGTCGATGTGAGTTTGCGCGGTGCGGCCAGCATTGCGCGCCGCTTGCAAGACCCCTTGGCTGAGTTGGTCAAAATTGATCCGAAGTCCATCGGTGTGGGACAGTACCAACATGATGTCAATCAAACTGAATTGGCGCGCACCCTAGAAGCCGTGGTGGAAGATTGCGTGAATGCTGTGGGTGTTGACTTGAACACAGCCAGCGTGCCTTTGCTGTCTCGCGTTTCTGGAGCCAGCGTGCCTTTGCTGTCTCGCGTTTCTGGTTTGTCCGGTGGTGTGGCCAAAGCTGTTGTGCGGTGGCGTGAGGCCAATGGCGCATTCAAAAATCGTCAAGATCTGCTGAAGGTCACTGGACTGGGCGCTAAAACTTTTGAGCAAAGTGCTGGCTTCTTGCGCATTCGCGGCGGTGACAATCCATTGGACATGACGGGCGTTCACCCCGAAACCTATCCCGTGGTGGAAGCCATCATGGCCAAGGTGGCTCAGCCGGTTGAAAACGTCATGGGCCGCGCAGACATGCTTAAAACCTTGCGCCCAGAATTGTTTGCCAA
This sequence comes from Betaproteobacteria bacterium, assembly GCA_009928125.1. Taxonomy (GTDB): domain Bacteria; phylum Pseudomonadota; class Gammaproteobacteria; order Burkholderiales; family Burkholderiaceae_C; genus Limnohabitans_A. Next base: position 3,882 of record RFVJ01000001.1, on the reverse strand, counting down.
CGATAAGTTTGGTGTCATGACGGTCAAAGACATTTTGCTTGAGTTAGAAAAACCTGGTCGTGACCCTCGGCCCGATTTCAAAGTGGCGCGTTTCAACGAGGGTGTCGATGACATCCGCGATTTGAAAGAAGGGATGGTTTTGGAAGGCACTGTCAGCAACGTCGCGGCCTTTGGCGCCTTTGTTGATTTGGGTGTCCACCAAGATGGTTTGGTTCACGTCAGTCAACTCAGCAACAAATTCATCACCGATGCACGCGAGGTGGTCAAGACTGGCGACATCGTCAAAGTCAAAGTGACCGAAGTGGATGTGGCACGCAAACGCATTGGCCTCACCATGAAGTTGAGTGATGCATCACCATCTGCTTCGCAACGTGGTCGTGAGAATAAATTTGAAGGCGTCCCACGACATGGTCATCAACACCAACGCTCGCGCAGTCCTGCCCCATCGGTTGGCTTAGGACAAAGTGCCATGGCATCTGCTTTCGCCAAATTGCAAAACAAAGGCTAAGCTAACGCATGAAAGCCCTTGCCATCTATGCCGGCCCCAAGGCCAAGCAGCACCTGGCCACGCATGGGCTGAGCGCATCCGATGTGGGTGTGATTCCTGCAGCAGCAGGAGGACCGAAAGGCTTGATCTTAGGCCCGCTAGATCGATTCATGTTCAACGAATGGCTAACGACGAGTCAGCAATCGATTGATTTGGTGGGTGCCTCCATTGGTGCATGGCGCATGGCAACGGCTTGTTTGCCAGAGAGTCGCGCTGGCTTGTTGAGACTGGAGCATGATTACATTCATCAACACTATGAATTGAAACCTGGCGAAAAGTTTCCCAGTGCACAGCAAGTCAGCGATTCATTTCGTGAAAACTTAGATTTGTTTTATGGCGGCTTGGTGAAACCACTGTTAAACCATCCCCGTTTTCGTCTTCATGTGTTGACGTCTCGTGGCAAGGGTCTGCTTCGTCGAGAGCATCCGGTCCTCAGTCCCTTAGGCTATGGTGGCGCATTTTTAAGCAACCTGATCAGTCGCAAAGCCATGGGGGCATCTCTAGAGCGCGTGGTGTTTTCATCGGCAGGTCAATTGCCTTTTGGCACTCGCGATTACGCAACCCGACAATTGCCTCTGACAAGCTCTAATTTCATGGATGTGCTGCAAGCCAGTTGTGCCATCCCCTTTGTTTTGAAGGCTGTGCATGACATTGAAGGTGCACCGCGCGGTGCATATTGGGATGGTGGCATCACGGATTACCACTTGCACCTTGATTGGTGCAATGCTTCAAACAACAGTTCACCTGTTGGTTTGGTTGTGTACCCGCATTTTCAAAAAGCGGTGGTTCCCGGATGGCTCGACAAAACCTTGAAATGGCGGCACAAAGCCAGCGCCTTTCTCAACAACACCTTGGTGTTGGCGCCACGTCCGGACTGGGTTCAAACTTTGCCCAATGGCAAATTGCCCGATCGAACAGACTTTGCCACTTATGGTCAAGATTTAATGGCGCGGGTCAAAGTTTGGCAAGCCGCAACTGCAGCTAGTCAACAACTTGCGGATGAGTTTGCCGCCTGGTTGGACAAACCAGACATGGCCTGCGTACAAGACCTTTGATCACATCGAGGCTGAGAGCATCTCTCTGTATTCGTCGGGTGTTGCAATGCGGGGGTTGGTTTTGTGACAGTGATCGGCCATCGCCCCGTGAATCACCGCATCGAATTGAGATTCAGTGACACCCATGGCCTTCAGGCCAGAAGGCAGTCCCAGTCGAGCACTCATGTCTTGAATGGCTTGCGGAATGTCTGAACCGGAGGCCAAGCCCATCACCTGCGCCATGCGGTTCAAGCGGTTTTCTTTTTGCACGCTTTCAGCATGAGAATTGAACTGCACCACTGCAGGCAAGAACATCGCATTCAAAGTGCCGTGATGGAGGCGGGGGTTGACACCACCCAAACTGTGACTGAGCGAGTGAACGCAACCCAGTCCCTTTTGAAAGGCCATGGCCCCTTGCATCGAGGCGCTCATGAGGTGCATGCGTGCTTCTTTGTCTTGACCGTTTTTTGTAGCGCGCTCTATGTGGGCCCAAGCGCGTTGCAGGCCATCCAAGCCAATGCCATCGGCAGGCGGGTTAAAGGCCGGCGCCATGAAAGTTTCCATGCAATGGGCAATGGCGTCCATGCCTGTGGCCGCAGTGAGCAGGGGCGGCAAACCAAAGGTGAGTTCCGGGTCACAAATGGCGGCTTTGGGAACGATGAACCAGGAGTGAAAACCCAGTTTGCGACCGTCGTCCACGATCAAGATGGCGCCACGCGCCACTTCGCTGCCGGTCCCACTGGTGGTGGGTACTGCAATGAGCGGGGCAACACGGTCTGTAATTTTGAGTGAGCCACCTTCAATGGTGGCATAGGTTTTGAGAGGGCCTTCGTGCGTCACGGCAATGGCCACACATTTGGCACAGTCAATGGAAGAGCCTCCTCCCACTGCAATCAAGCCATCACAAGCTTGGGCTTTGTAAACCTCGCTGGCGGCACGCACAGCGGCCTCCGTGGGATTGGAGGGGGTTTGATCAAAGACCGCCACTTGAATGCCAGGCAAGGCATCCAAGGCTTTCTGCAAAATGCCAGCGGTCTTCACGCCTGGGTCGGTGACGATGAGGGGCTTGTGGATGCCAACGCGCTCGCACTCTTGTTTTAAAAGTTGGATTGCGCCAAAGTCGATCTGAATCTGGGTCACGTAGTTGATGAAAGCCATGGTATTTTCTGTGAATGGGTTACGATCAACTCTACTGCATGACGCTGATCAAGTCAGCCTCTACAACCCTGAAAAAGTCACATTGGCGATAAAAAATGCCACCATGAGCGCACACCACAACCCTCACAGCCGGCTGACCGAAGCCATGCGCTTGGTTCTGCGCAACATTGAACGGGCAGGGCGCCCACCGATGTACCTGTTGAATGCCCAACAAGCGCGTTTGTTTTATGAAATGTCGGCCAGCTTGTTGGATTTGCCTGAACCCCCAATGACCCGGGTTGAGGACTTGCGGATTCCTGTGCGTGATGGTCAATTGATCAAAGCCAGGTTGTTTGCACCTTGTCCAAAATCTCATGCATCGCCAATCCCTGCCTTGGTGTATTTTCACGGCGGTGGTTTCACCATTGGCAGCATTCAAACGCACAATGTGTTGTGCCGTGAATTGGCGCGCATCGGCCAATGCGCTGTGATTTCTGTGGACTACCGTCTTGCACCTGAACATCGCTTTCCCGTTGCAAGCAACGATGCTTGGGATGCGCTTCAATGGGTTGCAAAATCTGCCGAATCGCTGGGGCTCAAAGCCCATGCATTGGCTGTAGGCGGGGACAGTGCAGGCGGTACATTGGCTGCTGTATGTGCCATCCACGCCCGAGATGCAGGCTTGAAATTGGCATTGCAGTTGCTCATTTATCCAGGGACTGCGGCACGTCAAGAAACCCACTCACACCACACCTACCAACATGGCTTCATGCTCGACAAAGCCACCGTTGATTGGTTTTTTGACCACTACATTGATGCCCAAGACCGAGACGATTGGCGCTTCGCCCCCATGCTTGCACAGCGGCATGACGGTCTTGCACCGACCTGGATCGGTTTGGCAGAATGTGATCCGTTGGTCGATGAGGGTGTGGCCTATGCCGATATGCTGCGCATGGCGGGCGTGAAAGTCGATCTTGAAATTTACCGTGGGGTGGTTCATGGCTTTGTCAACATGGGCCGCGTCATTCCAGAAGCGCACCAAGCCCATCAGGATGCAGGCCGCGCTTTGAGACATGCCTTTGCTTGAGGCCCTTGATGTTTGATTGTCAGAAAGAACTTATTCATGAAACGCAGTGACTTCCGATTCTTCCATCGCCTTCGCGT